>JAGNLM010000007.1 GCA_017999615.1 Gammaproteobacteria bacterium
CGGTGCCCAGCGCGGATCAGGCGGGCAATGGCACTGTCCCAGCCGAGGTCGTCAGTGAGCGCAGCGTCGGCGCGAGTCGCTGGGCCGCGCCCTGAATCGCCGGGACGACGTGCGCCACGAAAAAATCTGCGTTCACCTCGAACACGGCGGCGGCCAGTTGCACGGCGTCCGCAAGCTGAAGGTCGTTGATCCACGCGCGTTCACGCCGGGTGGTGATCGCCAGCAAATCCAGCACGGCATCGCCGTGCCGTCCCAGCAGCGCCATCCAGTCCGGATCGCTGGTGATTTCCTCGGCCAACGGGCGCACCACGGCCAGCAGCCGTGGCAACTCGCCCAGACGGATCGGCGTCAGTTCCAGCGCGGTGCCGGACAGCGTCACGACCACAGGCTCAGGGGGAAAGGTCTTGAAGCCGTCCATCACAGCAGCACCAGACGTCCGAACTGACCGAGATCACCGCCGACTGGCTTGGTCAGATCCGCCAGCACTTGGCCCGACAGCTCGAACTTCAGCAGTTCGTCCGTGATGATCGAGAGCTCCTTGGCCGGGTTGATGGCCACGCGGTAGAGGTCGATCACCACCTCGCGGTTGCCGTCGGCGGTGTTGAGTCCCTCGAAGCGAATCCAGCGCTCGGGCAGCGGCTGAGTGAACATCGCCGTGCTCTGCGCTGCGCCATAGGCGTAATCAACGGTGAAGGGCTCGGTGTACGGGCCACCCGACGTGGCATCCAGCACCACGAGCGAGCCGTGCTTGGCGTTGACGCTGTACTGGCTGAGGGGCAACGTCTGGGGCGTGGCGTCGGAGTCCTGCACCTGCACGGCGGACACGTTTTGCATGGCCAGCGGGTACAGACTGCCCGGGGTGACCGGGTTGGGCAGCAGCTCGCCGGTCACAGTGCCGGGGGTGATCGTGGTCGTGGTGCCATAGAGCGCGAGCGCCAGGTTGGTTGCGATCAGTTCTTCCAGCGTGCAGGCGAATTCGCCTTTCTTGGTCTTGATGAGTTGCAGGTCGGTCAGGCGCTGGCCCGACTGCGCTTCCTGGTGCTCGATGGTGTCCACCGACAGCGACACCTTCAGCTCGGGCACGTTGCCGACGAAGGTCATTCCGGCCGGGTTGCCATTGTCATCACGCGCGCCGATGTAGACGCGACCTTGTCCGGAAAAGTAAGCCATGTTCAGTCTCCTTGGGTGGCTGCAGTTGTGGAAACACCGGACGTGGCATCACGGCGGGTGGGTTTGGAATCAGTGGCTGGGGTGGCCGCTTTGGCCGAGCCTTGTGTGATCAGCCAACGGGCGCTGGCGTCATTCAGATCAAGGCGATCACCCACGGCGAGGCGCTTGCCTGCGTGGGTATGGGGTTTCAGTAGTTCGATGTGCATGGGTTCATCCTGTTTGGGTGAGGTCGATGGCGTGGGTGCGGTAGCGGATCTCGTAGCGGGCGGGGAGCGCGACGGCCCCGGCGTCGGCGTCGTCGAACTCCCATTCGCAGTCGATCTCGCGCACGGCGATGGCCAGACCGCCCAGATTCGGGTCGGCGAGCATTGCCGCGTGGGCCGCGACCAGCGCCTGGTCGGCGACGTCGAAGGCATCCGCACCGCGTGCCACCACGGCAAGCCGGACGATCAGCAATCGGTCGACCAGGTGGTTGGCGTGGGCGGTGATGCTGTCGCCATCGACGAACAGCAGCAGCGCTGGACTGGCCTCGCGGGTGACCGGCACGGCAGGCATGCGCAGCACCGGTATCGGGGCAATCGCAGATGCCAGGCGCGTGACGATCTCCCGCAAGACGCGCTCGCGGACGGAGTTCATGGGGCGTTCCTCAGAGTTGGGAGAGCGAGGCGCGACGCTCGGTGCCGTCGCCGATGGCGCGCACGTCGCGCACCTGATAGGTGTTGCCTGCCACCTCGACCGCGTCCCCGGCAGCCAGCGTCAGCCAGGACGCCGGGTAGTCGATCTGGTAGTCCCGCGATAGCGCAAAACCATCCAGCACGGTTTCGTCCGGGGCACGGAAGGCGCAGTGCACGGTGCTGCCTGCCACCGTGACGGCGGTCAGCAGTCCTGCGCTGCGGGCCGCCTCATACAACGTCGCGACATCCATCAGGCTGCAACGAGCTTGATCAGCACGCCCGGGCGGTGGCACATCGGCAGCGGGTTCGACTGCGTGTGCAGATCGGTGCCCCGATCAAACTTGCGTGGCTCCTGCTTGGCATACAGCGGCTGGCCGATGGTGTTCACGGTCTCGTTGAAGTCCGCTGGCGCGAAGTAGGTCGCGAAGGTATCCACCGTGCCGACCGGGAAGGCATGGGCTTCCCCTGCGGCGATGAAGCGGCGCGATCCCAGCGTACCGTCGGCGTGCACAAACGAAGCCTGGCCCCGGTATTCCTCGAAGGTGATGCCGCTGTAGCTGAAACCCGAGCGCATGTCGTTAATCAGCACTGCGCCCTGCTGCCAGTTCTGGTAGGCGGTCTTGACCTCCTTGTGGGTCGTCAGCGCCCGGAAGAACTCGGTCGAGCACAGCACATGCACGCCGGTCGAGAACTCGCCGGTGAGCCCATCTTCCATGAGGCCCAGCAACTCGAGGCAGGCAGTCTTGATTTGCCCGTTGTCGGCCGCCGTCGAAAACTCGAAGGACACCGATTGCGCGGTGATGTCGAACTCGTCGAACAGATCGACGAGCTCACTGCCATCAGCGTCGAGGATCTTGCCCTTGAGCGCACCCATGCGCAGATGCTCCAGGGTGATCGCGTGCTTGTTGCGCATGGTCTCCAGATGGCGGGCCATGACACCGCCGATGGCTTCCATTTCGGTTTCGGAACCGAAGGCGCGCAGTCCTTGCACTTCCTCGGGCAGCACCACGTCGTCGTGGGGGATGTGCGGGATCACGAAGGAGCGCAGGTTGCGCTTGCCACGTTCACCCACCGTGCCGGGCGAACCGGGCGCCCGGGTGGGCAGCAGGTTCAGACGACCGGCGTACTCCTCGACGATGATCTGCCGGGTGCGCACCGGCTTGGCCGGGAACAGGTTGAGTTGCTCCAGCCGCCCATAGCGGTTGGGCAGGAGGTTGATGGCGGCCGTCAGGCTGGCCATCGAGAAGCCGGGGTTTTCAAAAGGGTTCTGCATTTGGGATCTCCAGAAATGACGAAACCCGCCAGCGGCGGGTTTTGGGGGGAGTGAAACGGAGCGTTGGAAGTGGGTCAGGCGCTATCGCGGGCCAGGACTCCACGTTCTGCGAGTTGCTTGATGGCAGCCACTTTGTGCGCAGTGCTGATGCCGGTCGGCCAGATCAATGCGCCGCGCGCGACGATGGCGTGGCGGGCGATCAGGATCGCGTCCTCACGGTCAATCAGCGTCGCATCGACGTCATTGCCGAGCACGCCGACGGCGGTTTCCGTGCCGTCCGAAGCGCTCGGGTCGATGGCCTTGAGCTTGGCGGTAGCCGTTTCGCGGCCCACCACGGTACCCAGCGACAGGTTCTGCGCGGCCGCGACGGTGTCCTGGTCACGCGAGTAGAGATTCGGCGCTTCGTACTTCAACAGGTCGCCGAGATTCTTGGGTTGAGAGACAGTGGGCATGGCTTACTCCTTGGCGGTGAGTTTCTTGACGGCAGCGACCACCGGACTGTTTTCCGGGTGCTGGCTGGTTCCTGCCTCGGCGGTGATACGCGAGGCAATTTCGGGTTGGTCGGCACGGGCGTCGAGCAAGGCGCGGCGCACCTGCGCTTCCGAGAAGCCTGCTGCGAGGAATTCCGCCGTGCGTTGGGACTGGCCCGCGATCAGGCACATCTCTGCAATGGCCTGAGCTTGGCCGCGCCCGCTGGCGAAGGACTGCGACAGTGCGGCTTGGGCGGCAGGCGTCGGTTGCGGATCGCTGTCGGTTTGCGGCTGGTCGCCCTGTGGGTCGGTGTCGGCCGGATGCTTAAGGTTTTCGTGGTCGTCTTTGGGGTCGGTCATGGTGTTCTCCAGGGTGAGAGGTTTGCTTCGGGGCGGGTTTGAAATGGCTTGCGCGGACAGGCTTCGCGGCGAGGCGCGGGCCACGCCGGGCTGCGCCAGCCGCTGCTTGGCCGCCAGCGCGTCGGTGAACTCGGTCATCACCGCATCAAACGGCATCACTGCGTCGGCGAGGCCTGCTGCCACCGCCTGCTCGCCGTAGAACAGCCCCGCCTCGGTGGCGCGCACGGCATCCGGATCGAGGCCGCGCATCTGTCCGACCTGATTCACGAAGATGTCGTAGAGACGATCCACCTCGGTCTGCAACGCGGTAGTGGCCTGGGGAGTGAGTGGCTCGTGCGGGGAGAAATCGTTCTTGTGGCTGCCCGCGAAGACAGCGGTGTAGTTCAGGCCGTCTTTGGCGTCCTTCACCGACTGGTCGACGTGCAGCGCGATCACGCCAATCGAGCCGACGCCAGCGGTCTGCGACAGCGTCAGGCGCTGGCAGGCAGCCGCGATGGCAAAAGCTGCCGAGTACGCGGCATCGTTGGCGTGCGCCCAGATCGGCTTGATGGCGCTGGCTGCGCGGATGCGCTCGGCCAACTCGAACACACCCGATGCCTCGCCGCCGGGCGAATCCAGATCGAGCAGGATGCCCGCCACCTGTGGGTCGGCCAGCGCGGCGTCCAGTCGGGCTTCGATCTCGCCGTAGGACATCAGGCCAGAGGCGGCTTCGATACCCATCGAACGTCTGACCAGCGTGCCGACCACCGGGATGACGGCAATGCCCGCCTGCCCCGATGTGGTGCTCTGGCGCGGCATGGGCAGCGGCATCGCCATGTCCAGATCGGGCAAGCCGATGCGGGAACCCAGCACGGAGAGGATCACGTCGAGTTTGGGACGCGCAATGAGGAGCGGCGTCCCGTAGAGGCGGGACGCCAGATGAACGAGTTGCATGTCAGTTGTCCTGTTGGTCTTGCGGCACGGCCACCGTGGCGGCCGCATTTATGGGAGCGCCCGATGTCGATGGTTGGGGCGCTTTGTCGTGACGCGGGTCAGAGTCGAAGACCAGTCCGAGCGCATCGGCACGCTGGTTGTCGGCGGCGATCTCGCGGTCGATGTCCTCGGCGTCGTAGCCGAAGGCCGAGATGGCTTCCGATCGAGACAGCAGCCCGGCGCGAATAGCAGTCAGCATCGCGTCGAATTCCTTCTTGGGATCGACCCACTGCCAACCCTGTGGAATCCATTTGGCCGCGAAATAGTCGCGCTTCTTCTCGGTGAACTGCGGCAACGCCAGCGCGCCTTCAAGTAGCGCCTGCTCCATCCAGGCACGCCAGATCGGGCGGCACAGCTGGTGGACGATCACGCCGTGCTGGATGGCCTCACAGCGGCGGCGAAACTCCAGCAGCCCAGCCCGGATCGACGAGTAGTTCACTTGCGTCAGGTCGCCGGTCAGCATCTCGTAGGTGATGCCCATCGCCGCTGCCACCGCCCGGAACTGCATGCGCAGGAATTCGGCGTAGCTCGCGCCAACGTCGGCGGGCTGACTGAACTTCACGTCCTCGCCGGGCTCCAGGATCTGCATCGTGCCCGGCTCCAGCCCGGCCAACGCTGCACCACTGGCATCCGGCAGTCCTTCACCCATCAGGTTGTCCTCGGGTGACAGGCGCGTGATGAAGCCCGCGAACATCGCGGCGGTTTTCTTGCGCACGAGCTCGGCGTCGTCGTACTGGTCGAGTTCGTTAAGCTTGACCAGTGCGCGCGCCAGCCATGGTTCGCCCCGGATCTGTCCAGGCCGCAAGGGACGAAACAGGTGGATAATTTCGCTGGCCGGCACACGCACTGTGTCGAGACCGCCCACCACGCCACCGGTGCTTGACATCGGGGCCAGTGAGCCATCACCCGGATGCGAGCGATACAGGTGGTAAGCCACCCGCCGTCCGAGCTTGTCGAACTCGATACCCGCACGGATGACGTTTCCGGAAGCCAACTCCTGATTCAGAGTGGCTGGCAGGTGTTCGGGTTCGAGCAACTGCAATTGCAGGCCCACCGGCAGGCCATCCTCCGGGCGGCGATAGCGCAGCCGCACCAGACATTCCCCGCCTTCGAGCATGGCGCGACAGGCCAAGGCCTGCAGTCCGTAGAAATCAGTCAGTCCGGCGGCATCGGCTTCCTCGCACCAGTCCCACCACAGGCTGTGGATCGCTTCGCGCAGGGGCTGATCGGCCAGCATGCTCTGCGGCTTGATGCCGGTGCCGATGGCGTTCGAGACAAAGGCTTCAACGCCTGCCGCTGCCCAGGCATTGCGGCGCACCAGATCGCGGCTCTTGGCGCGCAATTCGTTCTGGGTGAACGCCAGTGCTGCGACTGCGCCTGGATTGCCGACCTGCCACGCCAAGGCGCGACGGCCGCCACCGATACCGTCATAGAACGGGGCTCCGCCAAGCAGACTCATGCCGACGCGTCTACGCATTCGGTCAAACCATTGCATGTTCAGAACCCTTTGCCGGTGGTGACCCGGATCTGGCGTGGCGCGCCAGGCCACAGTCCGGTGTCTACGGCCTGCTCGAAGAGGTCGCGCTTGACCGCCGCAATGGCGGCCTGGAGTTCATCGACGCTGCGATACTCGACGGTCTTGTCGCCAAAGGTCACGCGCTTTTCGCCCTTGACCAGCGCCGCTTCCAGTGCGTCGAGGTGTGCTTGTGTGTAGGCCATCAGCGGTACACCGTGAGGTTGATTTCGGAGGAGTCGTCGAAGGATGCGGACGTGGTGGCGCAACTGATGTCGACGTACTGAGCGGTCTTCTGGTCGGTGCTGGATCGCACGATGGCAATGCGCTGCGTGCCACTGTTGGTGCTGCTGCGGGCAAGCGCGGTCCAGCAATAGTTGGCGTCGGGCATGGCAACGGCGAAGGTCACGCGGTAGCGACCCGCCGCCGTCCGGGTCACGCTGGCCACGTTGTGCGATGCACGCACGACGACCTGCGTGCCGACATAGCCGAAACACACCCATGCCCGGGCCACGCCGGGGTGGGTGGCGTCGATCTTTGTCCTGACCTCGAGTCCGACACGACTGGCCAGCGCACTGATGCGCGATGCGAGGCTCATCAGACCAGCGCACCCACAAAGACCGCGACGAAGTCTGTGTCGGTATTGCCGACATCGGTGGCTGCGACGGCACCGATGTTGCTGCGCGCCTGAAGTTGCTCGGCCACGGTCAGCGACTGCGCCGCATCGAAGCGCACGCGGTTGTTCACGGCGGCGAGCAGCGCATCCAGACCGCTGGTGCCGTTCTGCAGCAGTTGCTGGATTTCCACCAGCGTGTCGTACGCGGCATCGGCACCGCCCAAGATCTCGGTCTTGAGCGCATCGAGCAGTGAGACGATCTTGTTGGACGAGTACGTGGTCGTGGCCGCGACGTGCGCATCGTCGATCACCGCCGACGACACCACGGCGGCTTTCAGTTCGTTGATGGCCGCGACCAGATTCGACTTGTCGGTGGTGGTGAGGTTGGCCAGGTTGCCTGCCTTGGCGCGGACGTCGTTGAACTCCTGCGCGACGCGGATGACCAGGCTTTCGATACGGGTAGCAAGACTCATGTTTTCTCCTTGGGGTGTCAGGACAGCCAGCGGCTTTTGATCACGCGCCGACCGGTGTTACGGTTGCCAGAAACAGCGAGGCCACCGCGTTGGGTGGCCTCGTTGATCGATTCAGTAGGTGTTTCAAGGGCTGGCGGACTGGCCAGCCCCAGTTGTCGCTCCAGTTCCCGCCAGTGACGTTCCTCGAAGCGATCCAGACCCGCCGCCGATGCAGCCGCGCGGGCGTAGACGTAGCAGTCGAGCGCCTCATTGCGCTCACGCATCTTTTGCCACTCACGCACCGGGAAGCCGTTGCGGTCGCGGCGGGTGATCAGTTGTTCCGCGCAGAGTTGCTGGATGAACTCAGCGTCGATCTTGGGCAGATGGACGAACCCGGCCGGGAACACCGTGGTCAATCCGTCCTCGCCAACATCTGCGCTCTTGCGCAGGTTGTTGTAGAACTCGAGCTTGGCGATGCTGACCGCCACCGTGTACACCTTGATGCCCCGGCGCAGCTTCTTGCCACCCTGCGAGACATCGATGGCGGTCGGCGTGCCGATCAAGGCTGCACCGCGAGGCACCCCCTTGACCGCCATCACACGCGAATCGCGGCAAGCCCGCACAAAGGCGTAGGCCTCCTGCGTCGCAAAGCCGGTATCCAAGGCAAAACGCACCAGCGGCATCGCCGCGCCGGAGGCGTGTGTCCAGGTTTCGGCCAGCATTTCAGCAAGGCGCTTCCATACCGCATCGCGGGCGGTGTCACCCATCAGCACGCGGTGCTCAACCAGCCAGGACTCCTTGCCGCGCCCAAAGGCCCAGACCGACGCCTCGATGCGATCTTTCTGCACGTCGGCCGCGCCGACCAAGAGCAGACCGCCTTGTGGCACGCTGCCGACGCGGTAGTCCTCGCGGCGTTCGACCAGTCGTTGCCAGTCTGGCGCTTCGCCTTCCTCGACCCAGGTTTCGCCTAGCTCGGTGTTCTTGAAAGTTTTGATGGCAGCCGCCGAGCCGGATTCTTTGCTCACTGCGCTCTCCCACGCAGCGGCAATCTCGCGCCAAGCACGCCAGCCCACCGGGCTGTACAGTGACGACAGGTGGAATCCCGCAGACTTGCCCGGGCCATCGGTGAACATCGCGCGCCACTCGCCGTGCTCCAGCATCCACGTCTTGTGATGCTCGGCAATCGCGGTATCACATGACTCACAGATGTAGGCAGCGGTTTCCGGTTGCCCTTTATCCCAACGCAGCTGCTCGAAACGCAGCCACTGACGGTGGGAGCAATGCGGACACGGCACAAAGTAGCGACGTTGGTCACTGGCCTCGTACTCGCGCTCGATAGCCGACGCCCCTGAGATCGTTGGGGTCGAGACGATGAAGATCTTGCGCCGCGCGAAGGTGCGTGTACGCGCCTCGGCTAGCGAGATTGCGTCCCCTTCACCCTCGACGTCCAACGGATAGCCGTCGACCTCGTCGAGGAACAGATACCGCACAGGCATCGAGCGCAGCCCGACCGCGCTGTTGGCCCCGGTCATCACCAGCACGCCACCCCGGAACTCCTTGGCCAGGATGGTGTTGCCGGAATCCCGGCTGCGCGCCGGTGCAATCAGTTCAGCCAGTGCGGACGACTCCTCGATCAGCGGATCGATCCGCTGCTTGGAGTTGCGCTTGGCCATCTCCACTGTTGGCCACACCGCCATCATTGGCCCGGGTGCGTGATGGATCACATAGCCGATCCAGTTCGATCCCATCTCCGTCGCGCCAAGCTGCGCCGCTTTCATGAACACCACACGCTCGACCGACGAGGTCGGCGACAGGCAATCCATGATTGCTTTCAGGTACGGCGTGCGGCTGGTGCGCCAGCGACCCGGTTCGGCAGAGGCTTTGCTGGAGAGCATCCGGTGGCGATCTGACCATTCGGACACGGTGAGCAGCGGGTCGGGAGTCAGTCCTTCGCGCCACGCGCGTTCAATCTCGGCAGCGCCTTCGTAGTCCATGTTCATCAATCCACCCTCGGGCGCATCTCGCCCAGTTCCTGCAGGTGCTCACGCACCGCCGCCTCCAAGGCGATGTGCATCGTGTGGGGATCGACGCCGAGCTTCGCTGCCATTTGTGCCGAGATGCGTGCGGGCCAGTTGAGCCAGGCATCGCGTTCGGAGCGCGCCAGCTTGAAAACATGGGCGATGGCCTGCGGCCGATCTACCAGCTCGCCCTTGAGGCGGGCCAGGCGCACCTTGTTGGTTTGCGCCTTGACCACTTCGTTGACCGTCCGCGCTTGCAACAAGGACGTGCCACCTGCTGCGGATGTTGCCAATGAGGCTGCTTGTCCATCTGCTGTAGGTCCGCTGGACTCCGGGACGGCGACCTTGACCGCGCGGGTGGCCGTGCCACTGCGCGGTGCATCGGAATTGCGCGCCCACTCGCGGTCGACGCGCTCGGCATCAATCGTTCCGTCTGCCTCCGGCGTGATCCGCCCAGCAGCGATGGCCTTGCGCACCGCTGCATCGGACACCCCTCGGTGGCGTGCGTAGGCACGAATCGAAATACCCATATTTCCCCTTCGGGGCACCTTCAATCATTTGTTCGTCATTCATGCGGATTGAGCTTGGCTTCCATCTGGAACAGCGCGTTCATACGTTCGTCATCAACACCATGAAAGGACACGGACATGAGCAAGCTCGAACAACTCCTGACCCAGATCGCGCAAAACAAGCTGGGCATCGAAACCCTGGAAACCCGCCGCTCGGACAGCCTCGATTTCCACGATGTGGCGGTCTGGTGCCTACGCGATGCGCTTGAAGCCGCCTTCAACGCGGGTCTCGAGCAGGGGCGCAATGCCAACCCGTCAGACAAGGCCAACACCTGATTGCGAAGCGAAGACGCCAAGCAAAAAGCGCTTGGCTTCACTTGAGAACAGCGCGTTCATCACATCACCGTCCACCACATCGAAGGAGCAAAACATGACCACCACTCAACTGACCCCTGCCCAGCACGCGATCCTGGCCCACGCGGTTGAACACACCAGCGGCAAGATCGACTGGTTCCCCGACAACATCAAAGGCGGCGCACGCAAGAAGGTGCTCGACGGACTTTTCAACCGCGCACTAATCACAACCGACGGCACCGGCTGGTTTGTCGCTGCGGAGGGCTACGACGCCCTGGGCATTCCGCGTCCCGACGTGAACAGGAAGGGCGTCGGTCAGTTCGAAGCCAATCTCGACCGGATCATCGCCAACGCTGAAGGCGCGCCTGCGGCCGCGAGCGATCCCGAACTGGAAGCCGCCGTAACCGCCGCCGAAGCAACGTGGGTCAAGCCGCGCACCCGCGAGAACAGCAAGCAGGCCGAAGTGATCCGGATGCTGCAACGCCCCGAGGGCGCAACCATCGGCCAGATCTGCACCGCCACCGGTTGGCAGGCGCACACGGTGCGCGGCACCTTCGCCGGAGCCTTCAAGAAAAAGCTCGGCCTGAACATCGTCTCGGACAAGCCGCAGGGTGGCGAGCGGATCTACCGCATCGCCTGAAAACGAGCACAGCGAGTTTCGGCGAAGCCAAAAAGATGGCGAGAGGAGCCATGAATAGCTTGGCTTCTCTCCCCACCAGCGCGTTCATACAGATGTCGTGATTGACGACGCCAAACCAGGAAAACCGCCATGAGCACCATGACCATCACCATCGAACGCACCCCACGCACTCTGCAGTTCGCAGGCCAAAGCCTCCAGGTCGAAGAGTTGAGTGTCCGCCTGCCGTTTGCACGCAAACCTGCCAACCTCGGCGAACTGGGCGGGAGCGACCAGCACAAGGTCTACGTCACCGAGACCAAGGAGCTCACCCCTGCCGAATTCGACGCCTTTGGGCGCAGCCTGCTGGTGTCACGCGACTGGCTGCGTGGCAAGGGTGGCGGCACTGGCGACGGCTACCTCTGCGTCGAGGTCACTGCTCCCGGACGCCCTTACCTCTACGTCAATCCCGAGGGCGGTGATTACGCCCGCTACGTAGCCCGTCTCGGGTAAGCGAAATTGATCGAGGAAGAGGCCAGGAACAGCTTGGCTTCTCAATCGAACAGCGCGTTACTACAGGTGTCGCAACGATCAACCCGGAGAAGACACCATGACCACCAACCAGATACCCGCCACCCAAAACGAAGCCTGGGGTTTTTGGGGCACGATGAACGAACACGCCAGCGCCGCATGGCCCCTGGCCATGAACGCCATTTCGGACGCCACCCACCAGCCCCTCGAATCGGTGCGGACCTTCCTCGACAGTCGCCACGGACGCCACTTTGCCGACGACGTCCAGAACGGCTTGTACCAAGGCCAAGCCTTGCAGGATGCGATCAAGGCCGCCACCCAACGTTGGATGGGCTGGACGATTGGCCGCCAGACCAGCAAGCAGTACGGCATCCCGCGCGGCCTGCCTTACCTGACAGGCTTTGTGATCCACTGCGAAATCTGCGAAGAGATGGCTGCCTGATGAAAACGCCCGCCACCGAACGGGAGCAGGCGCTGCGTTGGCTGATTGCCAACCGGCGTCCAGACGTCTCCATCGAGCAGGCTGTGCGCGTCATGTGCATGGCACTGCCGCGCGATCTCACCACCCTGCAAATCCTGCGGCGCGTCGCTGAGGAAGAAGAGGCCAAGCAGCCTGGCCAGCCATTCAACTGGCGCACAATTCCTGGTCTGCTGCCTCGCGGATAGCCGTCTGGCCGGTGAAGTCCTCCCACCGGCGCACGATCACATCCACGTACTTCGGATCGAGTTCGATCAGCCGCGCGACGCGACCTGACTTTTCGGCCGCAATCAACGTTGTGCCAGATCCACCGAACGGATCAAGCACCACGTTACCCGGGCGGCTCGAATTGCGGATCGCCCGCTCGACCAGCTCCACCGGCTTCATTGTCGGATGCAGATCGTTCTTCTGCGGCTTCTTGATCGCCCACACATCGCCCTGATCGCGGTCACCACACCAGTGGCGTTGCGCACCCTCGGGCCATCCGTACAAGATCGGCTCGTACTGGCGCTGGTAGTCGGCACGGCCCAGCGTGAAGGTGTTCTTGGCCCAGATGATGAACGTCGACCACTTGCCACCGGCGGCGCGAAAGGCGGCCTGCAGCACATCCAGCTCGCTGGATGACATCGCCACATAGATGCCGCCCCGGCAGTTCGCCACGGTGGGCGTCAATGCTGCCAACAGGAAGTCGTAGAAGCCATCGCCCAGGTTGTCGTTGAGGATCGCGCGGTCCTTGCCGCGCATCTTGTCCTTGGCGCTGTTGGCATAGTTCACGTTGTACGGCGGGTCGGTGAAGACCATGTCTGCCATGTCGCCTTGCATCAGCCGGGCATAGCTCTCTGCCACGGTCGAGTCACCGCACAGCAGTCGGTGCTGGCCCATGATCCAGACATCGCCCGGGCGCGATATTGGAATTTCGCCAACCTCCGGTACCGCGTCCTCATCGGTCTGACCCTCGTTGTCCGGCTCTTCGCCCGCGATAAGTTCGGCCAGCGCGTCGGTGTCGAAGCCGGTGATGTCCAGATCGAAACCTTCCAGCTGCAAAGCCTCAAGTTCGATCCGCAACATCGCGTCATCCCAGCCAGCGTTCTCCGCGATGCGGTTGTCTGCGATGACCAAGGCGCGGCGCTGGGTCGGGCTCAGGTGATCCAGTACGACCACGGGCACGATTTCCAGCCCGAGTTTCTGCGCAGCGGCCAAGCGGCCATGCCCAGCGACGATGATGCCGTCACTGCCTGCAAGGATCGGATTGGTGAAGCCAAACTCGGCAATCGATGCGGCGATCTGCGCCACCTGATCATCCGAGTGCGTCCGCGCATTGCGGGCATAGGGCAGCAGTTTGGCTGTCGGCCACTGCTCGATCTTGTCGGCCAGCCAGTTCATGCCGCCACCTCCATTTCGCGTTCAGTGGCGATCTCGTCGAAAGATTGGCCGGTGGCGATCAGCGTGACCGGCACGCCGGGGTGGTTTTGCTGAAAGCGCTTGATGGCCACGTCCACGTACTCCGGCGCAATCTCGACGCTGCGACAAATGCGGCCAGTGCGCTGCGCGGCCAGCATCGTCGTGCCACTGCCGCCGAACGGCTCGAACACGATGTCTCCGGCGTCTGTGTAGGACTCGATGGCGAACTCCGGCAACGCCACCGGGAAGACGGCGGGGTGATCAATGTCCTGACCGATCTTGCCCTTGTGGCGCATCACGCGAATCACTGAGTCGGGGATTCGGGTGTCCTGCGTCGGTTGACCCTTGTGCGTCCAGCCGCCGACCTCGCCATCCTTACCGCGCATCGCCGTGGACGACCCGTCAGCGCGCAGGTGCGATTCCTGGCCTGCGTGCTTGCAAGGCACGATCTTGTTGGGTTTGCGGGTGCTGCGATTGAAGTGGAAAACAAACTCGAAGCTGGGAGCCAATCGGCCCTGCCAGTCGCCGGGCATGCCTGGCCCCTGATCCCAGACGTACCACGCGAAGCGCCGCCACCCTTGCTGACGCATCCAGGACAGCCAGCCGTCCCAATAGGGGATAACTTCGTTGTCGCGGTGGATCAGCCCAAGATTGACCAGCACCTGTCCGTCGCCCGCCATCGGCAGATGTGCGAACACACCGCGCATCAGGACATCCCAATCGGCAATGCCGCCGGAGGTGTAGTCGCGCTGGTTGCCATACGGCGGCGAGGTGAAGCAAAGCTGCGCGGTGTCACCCTGCATCAGCGTGGCGACCACGGCTGGGTCGGTGGCGTCGCCACAGATCAACCGGTGCGAGCCGATGGCCCAGACATCGCCCTCGCGCGACACCGCCACCACTGGTTTGTCAGGTACGTCATCAGTCGTATCGGGTTCGTCGGCATCTGCATCATCTTGCGCCGCAGGTTTTGCTTCGGTGGGCGTGGCATCTGCCAGCAGCGCATCGATCTCGATGTTCTCGAAGCCGGTCAGCGCCAGTTCGAAACCCGCTTCGGAAAGCTCCGCCAGTTCGAGCGCCAACATCTCCTCATCCCAGCCAGCGTCAAGCGCCAGCCGGTTGTCGGCGATGACCAAGGCGCGCTTTTGCGCGGTGGTGAGATGGGCCAGTTCGATCACCGGCACCTGATCCAGCCCCAGCTTGCGTGCAGCAGCCAAACGACCATGGCCCGCGATGATGCCGTTGTCGCCATCAACCAGGACCGGGTTCGTCCAGCCATATTCGACGATGCTGGCGGCGATCTTGGTGACTTGCGCCTCGGAATGTGTGCGCGGGTTGCGGGCGTAGGGAATCAGCGCCTCGACCTTGCGGTACTCGACGTTGAGCGTATTCAAAGATGGTGTCCTGAAAATAGAAAACCCGCCGACGACAACCGTGGGCGGGTTTTGGGGTTGGTGCGAACTGACGGGGTGCGAACTGCGAACCGTGCGAACCTTGGTTCGCACCCTGACGCTAAAAAAGCGCCGCGCTCGCGCCCCCCGCATTGGTTTTTGGCCAGGAAGGACCCGTTGATTTCTGGGCTGCTTCCTCTGCCGTCACCTCTGTCCAGACGATAGATGAATACTACGCAAGATCAGGTCGTTTTGTTGCAGGGGCAAAAACCGCTGATTGCCGCGTGATGGAGCACATCTCCGACCATACGCGCCAAATCACGCCAAAACCCTACGCGATCACCACACCATTGAGTTGATCTGCGACCGTCTGCAATGCCCGCTGCCAATGCCGCCATGCCGTCGTGCGGTCGCAGGCAAAGCGGATCGTGATGTCCCGCCAGCCATAGCGCTTCGCGCGCATCCATACGAGATGACGTTGCTCAACTGTGAGCCACTGCACCCAGCGCATGACCTCCAGCATTCGCTCAATCGCGTCTGGACTCGGCGGAAAGGATCGGTACACCCTCTCGTCCGCTGCAAAGGTCTCCCATTCGCTCCGGACAATGGCGGGCCAGCAGTTGAAGTATCCCTGTACTCGAACAGGAGGCAACCGTCGACTGGTGCTTGCGGCCTCTTCAAACCGAGCAGCAACGTCATCGATAGTCCACTTAGTCATTGCGTCGCCCTCCGTAGAGTCGGTCACCGATGCGTCGCACGATCTCGCGCTCGATGAAGTCCAGACGTTCGTCGGACGCGTTGACCACCAGGATGTGTTGGTCACGCCAGCCACGTTCCTTGATCGCATCCAGATCCGTGGCCTGAGGTTGCAGACGACCGAGGGGGCAGCGGTATTGGGGTGTCGGCACCTTCATGTCACACCTCCTGCGTCTCGACAGCCCAGTGCAGCAAGGCCAGGGCGTCGGCTTCGTTGTCGTCGACTGGGGTGTGACCACGCAGGCGGACGGACGCGATCATGTCGTCCTTGCCCGCATTGCCCTTGCCGGTCGCGTGCTTCTTGATCGTGCCGACTGGAACACCCTGGTAAGGGATGTTGTGATGCTCACACCACGCGGTCAGGTGTCCCATGAAGCCACCGTAGGCGTGCGCCGCATCAACGCCAGCGTGCCGTCGAACCTCCTCGAAGAACACCGCGTTGATGTGGTTGCTGGCCGAGAGCAATTCGTTGAGCCAGCGCTTGAAACGGAGGAAACGCATGCCGCCTCCTTCAAATCGCTGCGGCTTGAAGTGCTCCGTGCCGCTGGTGATAGTGCCGTCCAGGTGCTGCAAAGCCCACCCGGTGTGTGTGCCCAGATCAAGGGCCAAGATTGTCGTGTTCATCGTCGTACTCCAGTTCGGGGGGCGAGTGACGGATGCGACGGGTTCTTTGGAAAACAGCCTTTACGTGCGCGCACGCGTAGCGCGTCAATCAGGAAACCCGTCAAATCCGTCACTCGCCCGGATTGCTCAGTCATCTCGGTAGGGGTAGCCGTGGCTGTACGGCTTGGGCCTGAGGGCTATGCCCGTGATCCCACGTGCGCCCCCGGTCAGCCGACACTTCTCGAACTTGCGGGCCGCCATCAGTTCGGAAAAGCGCTTGACCGAGCCCACGTACTCACCCGCGCGCTCAGCCCATTCACGCCAGTCGGCGAACAATTCGGAAACGCCTTCGCGGTGGGTCTTGGCCAGTAAGCAACGCTCTTCGATCCACTGCCCGAGCGCGTCCTCGGCCTCGAAATACTCCTCGGTCGCCGACACCACACTGGCGGGCGGCTTCAGTCCTTGGCGTTGCCAGAGGCTGCAACCCTCGACCGCCCACGCCAGAATGCCGTCCCGCTCCTTGAGCAGTTTTTCGGTCAGCCTGCCGTCACGTCGTTCGGGCGGGATCGTCACCGTGAACGGGATCAGGTGCAGTCGCCGCTTCATCGCCTCATCCACGTTGCGGATCGATGGCTTGTGGTTGCCTGCGATCACCAACTTGAACTGCGGCACGTACTCGAAGAAGTCCTGGCGCATGAAACGCGCAGACACCTTGTCGCCACCGGTGATGGCCTTGACCTTGGATTCGTTCCAGCGCCGACCCTGTTCGGTTTCGATGGAGGACACAAAGCGGGCACCGCGCAGGCCCGCCAAATCGGTCGGATGCCTGTCGGTGCGCGCCTCCATGAACGTGTCCATCGGCGCGTTGGCCGCGTAGTCGCCCAAGATGGTGGTCAAGACGTTGACGAACACCGACTTGCCGTTCGCGCCGGTCCCGTACAGGAAGAACAGCGCGTGCTCGCTGGTCACGCCCGTCAGGCAGTAGCCAACCATCAGTTGCAGGTAGGCAATCAGTTCAGCGTCACCGCCTGTGACGTCGGCCAGGAATGCGCGCCACGTCGGACTGTCGCCCTGCGGTGTGGCCGTGGTCACCTTGGTCATCCGGTCATCGCGCCGGTGCGGTCGCATGCGGCCCGTGCGCAGATCAACCACACCGCCTGGTGTGTTGAGCGCCCAGACGTCGGCATCCCACTCCTCGGCGGTGGACGCGTGCTTGGGATCGGAGCGTGCGATTTTCTCGACGGACGAGATCGTGGCGGAGCTGGCCAGCTTGCCTGTGAGCCGAGGGCTGTCCGCCTTGAGTGACGCCATCCGGCAGATACCGCGCGCCAGATGAGACACATAGAGCACCTGATCCGGATTCCAGCGCACGCCGGTCCAGACCAGCCATTTGCCCCAAAGCGCGCAGTAGCGCCAGTCCTCGCCATAGCGGCGTGTGAAGGCCGAGGACAAGCCGTCCTCCGTAGTCCAGTCGACACCGGTCAGCAGATCCGGTGGTGGCGTCTCCTCGACCGACCGCATCACCGGCATCCGCTCGCCGACGGCGAGGAAGCCCCTCACATCGAAGCCGTCCGGAATGGCTTCAGCCGCATCCCATCCTTCCGGCTTGTCATCGGGTGGCACCAGGATGGCGACCGTGGTCGCACCCGCGTTCAGGATTGCTTGCGATGCACGGTCAGCGTAATCCCAGCCTGGCGCGTCCCGGTCAGGCCAGATCAGCACGGATTTGCCCGCCAGCGGCGACCAGTCGGTCTTATCGACGGGAGCGTTTGCGCCATGCATGGCCGTGGTTGCCACCACGCCGATGGCGATCAGGGCCTGCGCACACTTCTCGCCCTCGACCAGCACAACGTGACCAGCGGCAGCCAGCCCCGGCTGGTTGTACAGCGGGCGCGGATCGGGCGGAGTCATCTTGCGCCGCTTGGCATCCCACGGACGGAACTCCTTCTTGCGCCCGGGTGGGTCGTAGCGGTACACGACCGCAATCAGTTTGCCGGTGGCATCGAAGTAGTCCCACTTGGCCGTGGCCGGGCCGAGATCATCAACCGGAGCTTCCTTCTTGGCGCGGCGTACCGGCACTGATCGCGAACGACCGAGCAGATCAGCTGCCTCGTCGAGCACCCGGGGAAAGTCGGTGTGGACGTTGGCCCCGAGGTAGGCGGCGATCAAGGCAAAGATGTCACCGCCATCGCCCGTGGCACGATCCGTCCAGAGACCAGCCTTGTCGCCTTCGAGTACCACCTCAAGGCTGTCGCCCGGGCTGCCCAGGATGTCCCCGATCAGAAACTTGCCACGACGCTTCTTTCCTGCCGGAAACATCGTGGTCAGGACTGATTCCATCCGTGCGATCAGTTCAGTGCGAATCTCGTCCCGCTCGCTGTCATTGACGTTGCGCCGGCCCGTTTCTCCCGGTGGTGATGTGTCATTGAAATCAAGCATCGGCACCACCCTCGTGTGACGTCTGCTGCGCAGCGATCCAGGCTTCCAGCTCGTTGGGTTTGAAGCGAACCAGTTTGCCGACGCGGTAATGCGGAATGCGACGCTCCTGTCGCTCCTTGGCTTGAGAGAGCCAATACGACGGCAGATTGAACATCAGTGCAGCCTGGCGCACGTCGATCAGCTGCTCGCCCAGTACGTGATTCAAATTCGAGGTATTCATGCTTGTGTCCTCCAGCAGCGGTCTTGCCACGCGCACATCCGGCATTCAAAGTGGGTCGAGTCATGGAAGGCGCGCGGCAGGAGCTCTCCCGCCTCGGTCGCCGTGATGACCTTGACCGCCCGATCCGACATGCGTTGGGCCAGTGCTGCGTCAAAGGGCACGAGCTCGGTGTAGATCTCCATCGTGTCGGCGTTGAGTGCCGTGAAGATCGCCGGGTGCTCGTGCAGTTCGAGATAGGCTTGGTAGATCGCCACTTGCGCGGCGTAGACGGGCTTGGAGAGAGTCAGGCCCTTCTTGTCCAGATCGCTCCAGGACTTGTTGCCGAGACACTTACATTCCCAGAGCGCGGGATAGGCGAAGCCCTCGGGGCCGCCGACGATGACGCCGTCGATGTGGCCCTGCAGGCGGCCATCGGCCACCGAGAAACCGAACTGCTCGCCGTCGGCCTTGCGGGTGCGCAGGTCAAAGCCCGCGTCCCGGAGCCACGCAACCATGCAGTCCTCCATGACGTGACCGCGTTCGAAGATCCGCAGCATTCGGCCCGGGGTGTCACGCCCGTGGTCGATGGGTGCCTTGGCGTACTCGAACTGCAGCGCTCGCTCGCAGGCCACGCCGAGACGTGAGGCCCCGAGGTACTGGCGCTCGGACTGGCGGGCGCGAGCCTGTTGCAGGCCCGTGTCCACCAGGGTGGTGACCTGACCCGAGATGCTCGATGAGGAGTTGAAGTCGATCATGGCTTCTTCCCCTTCGGCTCTTCCCAGGGCAGGTCGTCCTCCAGATCCGCGAACGGGTTGGCCAGAGGGTCGGGCGCAGGCGTCATGCCGCGTACCGGTGGGTACTTGCTCGCCTCGTGGTGCGCGACCATTGCCTCGGTGTAGCAAGTGACGATGGCGTCGATCACTTGCAGCGCCTCGGCTTCGGAGTAGTCGCCCAGCGGCTTGGTGAATCCAATCTCGCCCGCAGCCTCGCCGAAGGCCTTGAGGCACTTCTTCATCGCGGCCAGTTCGACATCAGATGGATCGATCATGGCGACCCCCGTACTGTCGACGCGACCTTCCTTGACCCGCAGCCAGTTGCCGTACAGCGCATGAAACGCGTTTTGGCAGCGTTGTGAGCAGAACACCCAGTCGATGGGATAGCGCCGGGGATGGCCGACACCGTGACGGTTGTCGGTGTGGCCGAATCCCCGGGCCTGTCGTTTGCAGACCCAGCATTTCATCGGCCTCCCTCACTGTGCCCACGACGGCTTGCCGGTCACCGGTGCGCGTTGTGGAGCCGGTGCCTGATACGCAGGCGCAGCCGCCTGCGCCGGAGCGCCGGAATGTCCACTGCCCGGAGCCTTGGGCGGCACGCCCATCAGTTTTGCGTAGTCGGGGTGATCAGGCTCGACCGCGATCTTGACCACGTTCCGGTCTTGGCCCTTGCCATCCTTCTCAATGTCCACGCGCGCCAGAAACTCCAGGCCATCCAGTTCATGAAAACCCTGGATGCGGCGCGCGGCGGCGGCCTGCGGGCTGTTGTCCTGAGGATGGACGTTGCGGGCGCTGTTGAGCGCGGCGCGGATAAAGCTGCGCCCCATCTGACCCCAGGTCGGCCCCTTCTTGGAGTGCAGGCCGATGTTGCTCCACATCTTGCGCTTGGCATGGTCGCCC
Organism: Gammaproteobacteria bacterium; assembly: GCA_017999615.1. Taxonomy (NCBI): domain Bacteria; kingdom Pseudomonadati; phylum Pseudomonadota; class Gammaproteobacteria; species Gammaproteobacteria bacterium. Next base: position 20,466 of record JAGNLM010000007.1, read on the forward strand.
GCCGTGACGACAAACTCGGCGGCGAGGTAGACAGAGCCGGTTTCGAAGGACTCGGTGGCGTAGCCGCCGCCCCAGCCTTGTCCCGGATCGTCATAGCCACCGGGCTTGATGGTCATGCGCACTGGCACGACAGCGCCCTTGGGGATCAGGTCAAAGCCCGACTGTTGGGGATCGGCATCTTGGAAATCAAAATAGTTGGACGACATGGCGATTACTCCTTGGATTCGGTGGTGTTTTCTGCGGTGGGGGTGCCGGTGCTGCCGGGCATGGGCAATGGCGACTGGCCTGCGCACTTGGCGATCAGTGCGCCGAGATGCGGCGGCTCCAGCAGGTCGAGACGACCGCTGCGGTCTTTGGCCGGGAAGCCGTAGGGATTGACGGTGTGGGTGACGAAGGCGCGGTAAGCACTGCCGTCGTCGGCCTTGATCTCGGCCAGTGTCACGACCTCATCGACAATGCCGGGCAGCTCCAGACTGGTCTTGCTGCCTTCGATCTGTGGCACGAACACCTTGCGGTTGTAGTCATCGAGGCGCTCGTCGAGGATGGCGACGAACACCACGTTCTTGCCCCGTGCGTGCTGCAAGTGGGTCAGTGCGCCGATCATTTCCTGGCCGAGCAGGCCATAGGCCGCGCGCAGATCCGGTTTGCCGGAGCGGTCACTGGTGGCACCGGGTTGCGTCTTGCACCATGCGAAGCACTGCCGGGACAACTGCGTGATCGAGTCGAGAAAGAAGGTCTGGTAGCGGTCGAGCTGCGTCGGGCTGCCAAATTTCTCGATGACGTGGTCGTAATGCGCCTGCGAGAACGCGCTCTCCGGCGGCAGTGACTTGTCCGGGCCTGCGAGGAACACGAAAAAGTCGCGGCTTTCCGGCCACGATGCCGGGCGGATGGTGTCGCCCGGCCAATCGGCCACGGCGAGATCGCCCGCCTCAATATCGAGGAACAAGGTGGTGGCAGGGTCGAGGTCTTTGAGCCGGGTGGTCTTGCCGATGCCGGACTTGCCCAGCATCAGCAACTTCACACCCTTGCGTTCGGCCAAGCGCTGCTGCGCGGAAATGATCGGGAGGAACATCACGCCACCTCCTTCAGTTGTTCCGCGACCGCCGGATTCCAGAGGATTTGGTAGCCGCTGTGACCGTTGCGGGAGTACGGCATGGCTTCGGCCCATGCTTCACCGGCCTCGGTCAGTTCCCACTCGTCCCGGTCGTTGCGGAACTGAAGGCCGCCGGATGCCAGCAACTGGTTCGTGGCTTTGGCTGAGCGACTCAGCAATTTGCCGAGCTGTGTGGCGTTGAGCGAGCAGATCGGCTCGTTGGCGGCAGGCAAAGCGCGGCGCAGCACTTCCGTGGTCAGGCCGGTGTTTTCCTGAATGCAGGTCAACGTGGCAGCCATTGCAATGCCGGTCTTGACGCCCGGTACCTTGGCGACCGCTTCGCCGATCAGCAGGATGGCGGTGACGCGATCTTGGGTCGGCGCGGGCAAGGCAGCCATCGTGGTGGCGGCGGAATACGCGCCTGTCTTGCGGATTGCAGGCAGCACTTCACCGGTGATCCAGCGCTTGAAGCGCTTGGCGGCATCCTTGGTGCTACCGAGGATCAGGGCGTAAAGCCCCGACTCGTTGACGTGGTTTTGGCGTTGACGGCCACCTGCCGTAAGGGTCTCCAATTTCTGGAGATCCTCGGCATCGACGTGGGACTTGATCGCCTGAGACGGATTGCCCATCTCCAGGGCGTCGCAGACATCGGTGGCGTTGAACCACGGCTGCCCGAGTTCATCGACCTGGACGCGCACGGCGTGCGCTTCGAACTGGAAGGGAATGATCGCGCTCATGATCAGTCCTCCCAAGACACATCGGCGATGCGGTCGGCTCCACGCGCGGCACGTTTGCGCACCTCGGTGTGGAGTTCTTCCAGCGCGGTGCGGCGGCGGCCGAGCGCCAGCGATTCCGCGTTGGCTGTCTGGATGGCAAAAGCCAGCTCGTCCACAGTGGCGGCATTGAGCGGGACAACGACGTCCTGACCGTCCGCGCGGCGATATCGGATTTCGTCAGGGAGGTGTTCGCCGTAGATGGACGGCAGCTGTTGACGCAGCGAGGCGATGAGATTGGTGCTCATGGTCATTACTCCGAATCGATGGAAAGGGTGAAAGACGGCTTGCCGGAATCCACGGTGCGAGCGGCGGCGAACTGCTGTTGCAAAGCAGGCGGCCAGTTCGTGAAGCGGGATTCGGAGACGGACAACTTGATGTCGAGGTAACCCTCGACCTTCTCGCCTGAGGCGACGATGCGTTCAGCGATCTCAGCCAGCTGCTTCTGATCCCAGCTGACCTTCTTGGGTAGCTCGAACTTCAGGTGCAGCGGGCCATCGCTGATGTGTGCGGTGCCGAAGTCACGGCCGGACTCGCGCAGCGCGGTGCGTGCCTGCTCGCCGTAGCACTGATCCAGTGCCGCATCGAACTTGGTGCGCGCCTTCTTCAGCCAGTCGATGGCTGCATCGAGGTTCTTGTCGATCTCGTGTTTCTGCGCGGGCGGCAATGCGGCCAGTTGGCTGACCGACATCTCGGCGATGTCGGCAGGGAAGATGGTGATGTCATTCATCGCATCTCTCCTCAAACCGCCGCGCGTTCGGATGTCGAGTCGTGCAGCGCTTCGCGCTCAAACTCGAGGATCGCGTCGACCGGGTAGCCGACACGCTTGGACAGCTTCAGGTAGCGTGGACCGCGACCCTCACTGCGCCAGCGCTGCAAAGTCTTGGGGCTCACGCCCCAGCGTTGCGCGAGCTCGTTTTCGTTGAGCACGCGGCGATCACCGGGTGACATGGTGTTGATCGCCTGCTGTGGCGACCGGGGGATACCGCTGGTTGGTGTCTGCATGGAATGCTCCTGTGACGTTGTTGAGTAACAGGTGTCATTCCAAACTTCGGGTGGCGAACCTTTAAGGGACGCAATGGCGAACCACGACGGAACTCCAGGTTCGCCAATGGCCCAGTGCAGAAAAGCAAACGGCGAGCACATGGCTCGCCGTCATCGGGTGTGTCTGGAAGCAGATCAGGCGTCGGAGAAACCGAGCAATCGACGCTGCGCAGCCCAATCGCGCGGTAGTTGCTCTTGGCGGCCACGCAAGGTGTGCAGATTCAGGTGGCGTGGCTGACGTCCTTCGAATATCGCCTCCACGATATCGGGGGCCAACATGGTCATGCGCAAGACCTCGGCAGCCCAGCCCGGTTCCACTTTGAAGGCATGCGCCAAGTCCGTTGTCGTGGAGTAGGTGCCATCGTCGATCAAGCGCTTCCAGTAGAAGGCCTTGCCCAGCGTTTTGATCATCGGCACATCGAAGCCACCGATTCGGTCCGCGATCTCGGGGGCTGGCGGTATCAGCAGCTTCCGGTTCTGGCGGCGCTTGATCGTCAGGGGCACCAAGGTGACCCGCTGCCCCTCGCTGACATAACTGCGCGCCTCGGCTCCAATCTCGATGCGGACGGCGCGCTGGCGCTGGTGGGTCGTGGCATTCATGCCAAAGCCTCCTCGACACGCTCTTGGGACTCTTCGATCAAGGGATGCGTGCTGATGTCCGCACCGAATCCGATCCAACCGTCCTCCCGCCAAACGATATCCAGGCCGTGCCCGTGTAGTTGCACGCGTTCGATCAACAGCCGTGTGATCCGTTGCTGCTCGGCAGGGAACAGTTGCGACCACACGTCACCGATGCGCTGCATGGCGACCACCACCTGTGCCTCGTCCAGCGTCGACCCCGCCGGATGCTGCTGGCAGGATCTCCACACTGCGATCAGCATTTGCGGCGATGAGAGCGCAGCATGGATTTGCGCCAACACGGCATCTTCGATCTCGGCGGCAGGCAGGTGGCCCACGTCCGGCGTATGCGGAGCCAGGCTGGCACCTGCGTTGCGCCGCTTGTGCAGGTAAGGCACGTAGTAGCGGTACTGCCGACCATTTTTCTTCTTGACGAAGGAGTGCAACATGCGTTGGCCATCCGGTGCGAACAGAAGTCCCGCCAGCAGTGCCGGATGCTTGGCTCGGTGTTCGCGCGGTGCCTGCTTTCGCCTCTCAATGAAGGCGTGTGCCGCGTCCCACAATTCTTGAGAAATGATGGGGTCGTGCTGGGCCGAGTACCACGTCTCGTGATTGCAGATTTCACCGAGGTAAATGCGGTTACGCAGCAAGGTAAAGAGGTACTGCTGATCGATGCTGCGCCCCAATCGCTCCCGGCCGGACTGGGTGACCCATGCCTTAGTGGTATACCCTTCCATATCCAGTTCGCGGACGAGTCGCGCAGCCGAGCCGTGCTCGGCATAGCGGCGGAAGATGTCACGCACCAGCGCGGCTTCACGTTCATTGATGACGAGCTTGCGTTCGACCACGTCGTATCCAAGAGGCGGGACTCCGCCCATCCACATGCCCTTGGCCTTGCTGGCGGCGATCTTGTCGCGGATGCGTTCGCCGGTGACCTCGCGTTCGAACTGCGCGAATGACAAAAGGATGTTGAGCGTCAATCGCCCCATCGATGTGGTGGTGTTGAACTGCTGCGTGACCGCGACAAAGGAGACGCCGTTGCGGTCGAAAACCTCGACCAGCTTTGCGAAGTCCGGCAGGCTGCGCGTGAGGCGGTCGATTTTGTAGACGACCACGGTATCGATCTTCCCCGCCTCGATGTCGATCATCAGGCGGCGCAACCCGGGCCGTTCCATGTTGCCGCCCGAGTAGCCGCCGTCGTCGTATCCGTCGTCGACGGCAATCCAGCCTTCATGTCGTTGGCTTGCAATGAAGGCCAAGCCCGCATCACGCTGTGCCTCGAGGCTGTTGTATTCCTGGTCGAGGCCTTCGTCAGTGGACTTGCGTGTGTAGACGGCGCATCGCTTCTTTGGCGTGACTGCGGGAATCTGGTTTCGACGCACTGAGCTCATGCTGCCCCCTTCTTCGAAGCAAGTGCCTTCAAACCAAAGAACACCGGGCCTGACCAATGGCTGCCTGTGATGCGTTTGGCTACAGCGGACAGGCTCTTGAAGCGTTGCCCCTGGTACTCGAAATCATTCGATCCGCGCACCAGCACACGATGTTCAATGTCGTCGTAGATGCGTGTCAGGACGGTACCGGGCAGTAGGCGTTGGCTATCGCCGCGCAGTTGCTTGGGCAAGATGCCGGTTTCGCCAACCTCCTCAAGCTTCTTGCGCAGTGACGGTTTCAAACCGCCAAACGCGCGCTCTTGCATCCGGTAGGCCAGGCGACTTTCCAACCAGACCCGATGGTGGTGATTCGGCCGTTCATCGAAATGGTCGTCCCAGAGAGCCCAAAGATCATCCATCGAAAGATGGGGAATAGCCGCGACGCGGGCGGCGACTGAGGCGGGCGTTGGTGAGGTTGCGTGTGCTGTCATGGGCGAACTCCGTTGTTGTGATCGGGGTTCGCATTCACGCGCTGTTGGCCGGGGAAGCCAAGGCAAACCGGCTCTCTATGGCCAGATTTATTTGAATCGTCCGACGCTGAATTTCTGGTGCGCAGTCGCAACAATGCTGCAGAGAGCAAGTCAGCGATTTCTTCGTGCGCGTGTCGGGGGCTTGGGGTGCCCCGGTCGATGGAGATGAGTTCGATGTCGTGCATGATGGCAAGCGTTCCTTGAGGTAACGCTGCTCATGCTAGAAACCAAGAGCACTTCGCGTAACGTGATTTAGCGGGAGTGCGCGGTTTTGGCGATCATCGTCACTAGCCAATGCGAGCTCCAATACCTCTCGTTTCCTCGTGCTGTCAGGACGTTTGATGCCTCAACGGAGAATCGCATCTTTGAACACTGCTCCTATTCTTGCAATTGCCTGATTGCTGGCCTGCAAGGATGCTTGGGTTTGCGTGATATAAATTCCAACCACCACCGGCTTCTTCGATGGCGGCCAGATTACCGCGACGATCGAGCGCGAGCCGTAGCCACCCGCACCGGTCTTGTCGGCGATCTTCCAGTCGGATGGAAGAGAGGAGCGCAGGAGCGCTCCGGCGACCTGATCGTCCAGCATCCATTGTGTAAGCTCGGATCGGGATGAGGCTGACAATACGTCGCCAAGAAGTATCTTTCTCAGACTACTGACTATGGCATTGGGAGTGGTGGTGTCACGCAGATCGCCTGGTGAACCTTCGTTTAACTCGGGTTCTTTGCGATCAAGCCGGGTTTCTTCATCGCCGATAGACCGCATGTACGCGTTGAATCCAGTTGATCCTCCAATGGCATCAAAGACAACATTAGCCGCCGTGTTATCGCTATAACTCACCGCCGCCTGACAAACTTTGCCTAATTTGATGGTTTCAGGTGCCAGCGACTTTTCCGTTATCGGCGAATATGTGACCAGCATTTCCCTGTTGATCGATACCGACTGATTCAGCGAGAGCGATTTCCCATCGACTTTAGCGAGCAATGCTGCGCAGGAAAATGTCTTGTGCGTACTATTCAGAGGGAAGCGCTCGTCGCCCCGATAGTTCCAAGTCGTGCTGGTGTTTGCGTCAAACACAGTCATGCCTACCCTGGCTTGCAGAGTATTCTCTTCAGCCCGTACAACATCAATCAGCCTCCCGGTCTCCAGAGCGCAAACTGGGGTAGAGAAAAACGATACAACGACGCATGTAAGCGCGATTTTTGTACCCACGATAGCTTTGATTCTCAATTTAGCTTTCTCCTCATTACATTTTAAGGGCTCGCTGATGCCGCTACTCAAGCGTTCGGTTTAGCGTACCGGCAATTGCCCATTTGAGACGAACTGATCAAAGCTGTCAAAGCTCTCGCCGTCTTGCCAAGACCGATCCCATGACCGTGGTTCAGCGCTTTCCAGTAGGAGCAGCGTGAGGATTCGATCACGTGCGCCGTAACTGTGCTTGAACTCCCACAGTTTCATGTGTGCTGCCTCTTCCGGGCACCAGATCGCGGCTGACATTTCCGTGCCATCCCATTCTTGCTCGACACTGGTATCAGCTGCCAGCGTGCCCGGCAATGGCTCCTGTGGATCACCATTGCGCCGGATGCGCGCCCGCGTCCTGACGGCACTGCTGCTGCGCCATTCGTACTTCACGAAGCCATTGTCCCAATAGACGAGGATCGCACGCTGCTTGGTGAACTTGATAAAGCGGATACACAACGCCTCGAACGAGACCTGGAAACGCTTGGCGATCGCACTGAGGACATGTAGATCAATACGCTGATTCGATATCCACTCGCGCAGCAGATCGCCAGGCATCAGCAGGTTGCTGGCGAACTCGTCCGCTTCACGCTCAATTTGGCGAAGGCCATCGATACCGGTGTGAACGCTCTGGCTGTCGCAGTTGAAACTCTGCTTCTGACTGCGATGCAAGATAAAGTGGCCCAGCTCATGGGCAATAGTGAAGCGTTGACGCTCACCTCGAGCCTTGCCGTTGTAGGCAATACCCCAAACTGCGTGGTCATCAGGATCGCGGGCCAGCATTCCTTCGAACGCGTCGCCAATGATTTCGACCGGCGGCTTGATCTCCCGAACACCCGCCCCATAAGGTGTGGACGGCAACATCTGGCGGACAATTTCCAAATCGATGGCGTCGGGCATGCCCTCGCTGTACCACGCCCGCAACCACTTGATGACGTGGCTGGAGGCAATGGAACCCGTCAGTGCCTGCGCGTCGCTCAATCCTCAGTCTCCGCTCTTGCGCGAAAACATCATCTTGAGAACGTCTTGGTAGTTCTTCTTCTCTTCTTCTGTCATCCCAGCGTACTCGCGGAAGAAGGCCACATCTTCTGGACTGGCCTGAGGAACCTGTTCAATGGGCTCGCCCATGATGTCCTCCATCGTCACGCCCAGTACCCTGGCCAAGGCCTGGACCCGTTCAGCGGAGGGACGCTGGCCGTCCTTCATCTCCAGTTCCCATATATACGCCTTGGTACAGCCGACTTCGTCGGCGACCTGTTGCAAGGTCAATTTCTTCGCCTCGCGTAAGCGTCGCAGGCGTGCTCCGAACGCTGAAGCCATAGCGATGCTCCTGTAGGGGAAAACAGTCAGTTAACAAAAACAAGACCGCCAGTATAGCCGCGAGATACAAATGAGGTCTAGATGTGCCGATTTGATTGACAAGCGGAAATCTGAGGTTCAGAATCGCGCTTGTATCTCGCTACTTTACTTGTGCGAGGTGCGTGTTCAGTAACCCAGTCGCTGGCCAGTGCAGTCCGTACATCGGTCGCAGACCTTCGACGCCGATCCAGAAAGGACGATCAAGATGAAGAAGACCTTTGTCGACGTGATGCTCGAGCTGCCGGTGGATGCCACGCTGCGCGACTTCCTGACCACCCACAGCCTGCCGGTGCCCCATGGCTTTGCCTGGGATGACACACCTGAGACCAGCCAGTTTCTGGTCGAAGCGGTTAAGGTCTGGCCCGACATTGCTGCCCGCGACCGGATGACAGCCAACCTCATGGCCAGCGTTCAGTTGGGCGATGCGGCAGGCAAGCAGGCGATGTTTGAGGCGGCCGTGGCCGATGGTGCTGCGCTGGCGGGCTTGGCGCTGTGTGCAAGTGACGTCCACCGTTCCTTCTGGCTATACGTCCACCACCCGGCGCTGTTCGAGCGCGCCTATGACTTCAGCTTTTGGGAACAGCATGGGCAGCAGACGCAGCAATACGACCTTGGCTTGAAACGCCAACCGAACGGTTCGGATGCCAATCTGACAGCGTTGCGTCATGCCATCTCGGCTTTCTACAAGCGCGAACTGCAATGCGGAGACGGCAGCGTGGCGCACTTGGTCGAGCGCAGTCCGGGGGTGTTCCTGTTGTCGGTCCATGTCAAGGACATGGCGATGCTGCGCCTGGAGTTCGAGGGAGCGAGCCTGAAGCGCCGGGTCGGCAACCCCAACATTCACATGGTGCTGGAGTACGCCAAGTCCACCGGTGTCGTGCGCACGCTGGTGCGCGGCGGGGCAAAGTATCAGCAAATGCTGGTCGAGGCCTTCGCGGAGCATGTGCTGGGCGTGAAAGCAAGCGCTCACAAGATCAAGTCGCCGACTCTGGATCTGTCGATGCTGCGCACCGGGTTCGATGTGCCGGAGGTCTTTGAGGACGGTTTTTCGATGGTGCAGCTCAAGGCACTCACCCTGCTCAGCCCCGACACAGCGCTGAAGATCGAATGCACGGCGATGCAGTCCAGCCAGCAACGCTCGGTGCACGATTTGCTGAAGGAGAAACTCCCAGGCCCGCTGGAGGGTCAGTGGGCGGTGACAGCGGCACAGGTCAATCTCTATTACCCGCCCGAGCCGGGCAGGACTCGCCCCAAGGTGGTCACCATCGAAGTGACCAGCAAAGGGCGGCTGAACCTGCACAAGTTCGACGCCAACATGCAGGCGCAACTGGAGGGTTACCTTGTCGCGGTGGGCATCTTGCAGAAGGGCCAGACCCTCAGTGCCCAGGAATTGCCGCCAGAGACCGACGCAGTCAGTTCATCATCGGCCTACGAGGACTGATCAATGGCGACGCACGATGCCTGGGCCTTGGTTTGCCGTCTGTTCGCGGGTGGCACGCCGGTACTGCGTGCCACGCTGTCGCCACGCGAGGTATCTGCTTTGTCTGTGCTCGGCAAAACGGTCAGGCCAGCAGTGCTGGATCAGTCTTTTGTGCTCTGCCCCCACTGCCAGCAGCATCGGGCGCAGGTCTGGAGTGACGGCCGGGGCGGTCGGATCTGCCGTTGCCCGGAGTGTGGCCAGGTGCCGGTCGAGGCAATCGATGGTGCGGCATTGGCCCTGGATGAAGACTGGCTGCGGCAGAAAATGCGCCTCGCGCTCGACATCGAGAGTCGCGACGACGTAGATGATTTGGGCGACGGTGCTTGGCGGCTCGGTAACGCCCGCCGATCTCCGGTCGTGCTGGCCCGAGATCTGACGAGAGTGCTGCATGAGCCGACCTTGCTGGATCGTGTCCGAGTTGCGGGTAGCAACATCCGAGTCATCACTCCCAGGCCGCGCACGACTCGTGGATCGCCATTCGGCTCAGGAGTGGAATGGCTGGCGCTGGAAGAACGATTCACGTTCTATGGCGGCGGGATCTCGTTCATCCCTTCGGCACCGTCTGCAGCGCCAGCAGTGGCCGATCCGGCCGCACCTGTGAACGGGCCATTCTCAGCGGACTTCAAGTGGGCGACGCTGCCGGACGTGCAGGCCACGCCGATCCGGTTCACCGATGGTCAGGCTAAGGTCTTCGAGTCGCTGTGGTCGTTCAAGGGAGTCGAGGTGGACGGAGAAAGGATCATGCAGCGCGCTGGCCAGAAGAGCGACAAGCCGATTGACCTGTTCAAGATCAAGTCGAAGGACAAGGGCAAGCCGGAGCACGAGGCTCGACTGGCGGCCTACGGAGCACTCGTCGTCACGCAGCAACGCGCAGGCTTGTATTCCATGCCTTGCGCGGCGGCAGTGTTGGCGTGACGGACTGCTGCTCCAAGCAAGCCCGACAACGAATGGCAATGGCACGCGCACAAATCATGGTCGCAAAAGGCCATGTGCGTGTGCCACGGCGAAGAAGTTAGCGCCGATTTCGAGAGAAGAGAGGGCGGAACGGAGCGCAACTGGGGATGTTCCTGCCAGACCACAGGACCCCGGTCGCACACGCAGAATGTGCGGGAACCCCGCGTGGCATGCGGGAAGCACAAATGAAAACGCCCAACTGAGAACAGTTGGGCGTTGAATTTTGGTGGCCAGGGACGGAGTCGAACCGCCGACACGGGGATTTTCAGTCCCCTGCTCTACCAACTGAGCTACCTGGCCAAGGGCAGGACAGGCATATTAGTCGGCCCCCGGTGGAGAGTGCAACCTGTAACCCGGGTTCCGGGTTTCCGGCCCCGGGTGCAGAAGGCGCGTGAGGAGCTCGCATGATTGTCGTGACCCCTGCCATGGTCCTTGCGGACGAGGAGCTGGAGCTCAGGTTCGTCCGTGCCCCCGGACCGGGGGGGCAGAACGTGAACAAGGTGGCCACGGCCGTGGAGCTGCGTTTCGACGCGGCGCGGTCGCCGGGCCTGTCCGAGGCGGTCCGCACGCGGCTGCGCACGCTGGCGGGCCGGCGCCTGACGGCGGACGGGGTGCTGGTCATCCAGGCCCACCGCTTCCGGACCCAGGAGCGCAACCGTGAGGACGCCGTCGATCGGCTGGTGGCGCTCCTGCGGGCCGCGGCCGAGGCGCCGAAACCAAGGCGCGCAACGCGCCCGACCCGCGCTTCCCAGGAGCGCCGGATCTCGTCCAAGAAGCAGCGGGCCGTGACCAAGCGCGGGCGTCAGCGGCCCGAGGACGGCGGCTGAGAGGGGCTCCGGCGTAGCGTCCGGGCGAGGAGTCGCCCGCACCCCCCGGGCAGTTCCGCGAGCCGCGCAAGGAGGGCCGCCACGGGTGCGGCAAGGCCTCCGGGGGCCGGGCTGCCGGGCATGTGCCAGAGGGTCGCGCCGCTCTCCGAGAGGGCGCTCTCGGGGCCCGAGACCTCGACCACCACCGGTGTCACGTCGAGGTGGAAGTGGCTGAAGGTGTGCCGGAAGGTGGGCCACGCCGTGACGCTTTGGGGCCGGGCGCCGAACCGGAGCAGGCACCAGTGCTCCACCGGCTCGTCGACGCCCGCCTCGGGGAAGGCCCAGAGGCTCGCCCAGACGCCGGTCGGCGGCCGGCGCTCGAGGAGCACCGCGCCCCCGGTGTCCCGGACGATGAGAAAGCGGGTCGCGCGCGCGGGCAGTGGCCGTGCAGCCCGGGGCCGGGGGTAGCGGTCGACCTCCCCGGAGGACCTCGCCCCGCAGTCCTCCGCCACCGGGCAGCGCTCGCAGGCGGGTCGCCGGGGCAGGCAGAGGGTGGCGCCCAGGTCCATGATCGCCTGGGTGTAGTCGGAGACCCGGTCGGCCGGGGTGTGGGCCTCGGCGAGGGCCCAGAGGCGCCGCTGCGTGGGGCCGGCGCCCGGCCATCCGTCCACGCGGTGGTAGCGGGCGAGCACGCGCTTGACGTTGCCGTCCAGGATCGCGTGGCGCTGGCCGAGGGCCAGGGCGAGGATGGCGGCCGCCGTGGACCGCCCCACGCCGGGCAGGGTGGCCAGCGCGGCCGCATCCCGGGGCAGCTCGCCCCCGTGGAGGTCGCGGATGCGGGCGGCGGCCCGGTGCAGGTTTCTCGCCCTCGCGTAGTAGCCGAGCCCGCTCCAGAGGGAGAGGACTTCGTCGAGGGAAGCGGCCGCGAGGGCTGCGGCGTCGGGAAACCGGGCGACGAACCGCTCGAAGTAGGGCGCGGCGGTCGCGACCCGCGTCTGTTGCAGCATCACCTCCGAGATCCAGACACGGTAGGGCGTGCGCTCCTGCTGCCACGGCAGGTCCTTGCGCCCCTCCCGGTCGTGCCAGGCGAGCAGGCGGGGTGGGAAGGTGTCGAGTCCGTCTCTCAGTTGAAGAATCCGCGGAGCAGGTTCTTCGCCTTCTCTCCCTTTTCGCCGCCGAGCTTGCGGTCGATGGCGTCCTCGACCTTCCGGCGCAGTTGCTCCCGAGCGCCGGCCTTGACGGCATCGTCGAGCTCGAGCCGGTAGGTGAGATTCTGCAGCGGCCCGGAGACGTGCAGGGGGATGGGGACCCCGCGCAGGTCCTCAAGGTCCCGTCCGCCCTGTCCCTTGCCGGTTCCGACGATATTCGCCGTCAGGAAATAGTCGATCGCCTGGCGGCGCAGATCGGCGGTGCCGCGGCCCTCCAGGCGGAGCAGGGGGGACTTGGCCTGGAGGTCGTCGTTGCGGGCGACCCCGGCGGAGATGCGGAACGTCCCGTGGAGCTCCGAGAAGTCGGTCTCCGCGGGGCCCTCGCTCTCGCTGAGCGGTTGGCCCTCGAGTCTGGCGCGGGCCTGACGGATGGCGCGACCGATGTCGAAGCCTTGGATCGCGCCGTCCCGCAGGCCGAATCGCCCGTCTCCGTTGAGCGAGCCCAGCGCGGTGTCGGCGTCGGCCGCGTCGAACTGCACGCGCAGGGTTAGGTCTCCGCGCCCGGACACCGTGGCCTTGCCGGCCATGGCCTCCAGGAGCGAGGTCATCTGCACGCCGCTCAGGCGGTGGTCCAGGTGGACGCGGGGCGGGCCCCGCCGCAGGTCGATCTCCGCACGTCCGCTGTGGGTGCCCTGGAACAGGTGCGCCTCGATCGGGTCCAGACGCAGGACGCCCCCCTGGGTGGCGACCTTCACCGAGAGGTCGGTCACCCGGGCCCCGGCCGCCCGGACCTCGTCCGCGCGCAGCCGCCCCTGCAAGTCGGCTCCGAGAATCCATGCGGGCACGGCCACGGGCACGGGTACGGGCGTGGGCGTGGGCGTGGGCGTGGGCGCGGCACCGGCCGGCTCCTCGCCCGCCGCGGGGCCCCGGCCCTTCGGGCCCGTCTCCGGCCCGGGCGCGGCGGCGACCTCCGCACCGGCTGGCGGGGTGGTCTCGCCGGGTGCGTCTCCCGCGGCTGCGGGCGTTCCGGCCTGGGATGCGGCACCGTCCGGTGCCCCGCTCCCGGGTGCCGGAGCGCCTTCGCCCGCCCCACCCTTGCCCGGGGGCAGGTAGCGGTTGAGGTCCAGCCGGTCCAGCAGCAGGTCGAAGCGCGCGGCGGGCCCTGCGAAGGAGGTGACCTCGACCTGGCCCTCCAGCGTCGAGTCGTCGACCCGCAGGCTCACCGGGCTCACGGTGGCCGACCCGGCGTTCCCGGCGACGCGGGCCCCGAAGGCCACGCGGCTGAGCGCCTTGGGGTCGGCCGTGCGCGGCGGCTGGCCGGTGAGGGCCTCCAGGAGGGGCCGGAGGTTGGTCTCGCGGGTGTCGATCGAGGCGCTGTAACGAAGCGCCCCCTCAGGCCATTCCACCACGGCCGAGGACTCGGCCCCGACCCCCGCCAGGACCAGTTGCAGCGGCCCCGTCCGGACGGTCTGGCCGGAGAAGTCGGCGTCCAGCTGGCCCGTGGCCGTGAAGTCGATCCCCTCGCGGGGAAGCCCGGGTCCCGCCGCGTGCACCGCGACCTGCAGGTCGCGCACCCGGTACTGGCCGCGGTCGGGGTCGGTGTCCACCCGGGCCTTCACCTCGAGCTGGCCCCGCAGCCCGGAGGCGGTGTCGCTTCCCTTCAGGGTCAGGGTGAGCGGGACAGGGGTGCCCGGTGCGATCGTGCCCGTCCGAAGGTCCACACCCTCCACCAGCACGCGGCGGCCCGTCGCCTCGTCGGTCCAGGAAACGCGGCCTTCCCGCAGGCTCACTCCGCCGACCGCCAGGGTGAGGGGCAGGACTGCCGGGGTCGCCGCGGGTGCGCCCCCGGGGCCTGCGGGTGACGTCTCAGCAGGGGCGGCAGCGCCAGCCACCGGAAGGTCCTGCCAGTTGGTGCGGCCGTCGCGGCTGCGCACGAGGCGCACGTCGAGCCCGTGCACAAGGACGGTGTCCGTCTCCACCTGCCGGTGCAGCAGCGGCAGCAGTTTGACCCGCAGGTCCGCGCGCTCGATGGTGGCGAACGTCGGTTCCTTGAAGCCGGCCGGGTTGCCCATCGTGACCCGCCCCACCTCCAGCCCGAGCCAGGGGAACAGGGAGAGGCGGACCCGCCCCGGCACCTCGACCGGCCGGCCGAGGCGCTCGCCGAGCTCCCGGGCGACCATGCCCTTGAAGTCGTTCGGGTCCACGACGAAGAGGACGAGCACGACGGCGAGCAGCACGGCGACGAGGAGCAGGCCGGCGGTCCAGCCGAGCAGATGCAGCAGGATCTTCATGGGGGCGAGGTGCGGGCTTGCGGCTCTGCCCGAACCTTACGATAGGGGAGGGTGGTTGGCAAACGCGGCCGGGCGCGGGCGTCAGACGCCGCGCAGGAAGGTCGCTGCGGGGCGCGGGGTCTCCGCCAGGGGAAGGTTTCCGGGGTGCGGGCGGGTGGGGCGGTACGGGCGGTACGGGGGCCGTACGCGGGGTGGGGCAGGAAGCCCGGCGGACCCGGAGGCCCGCCGGGCGAGGCTGGGGTTACTCGAGGGGCACGCCGCAGGTGGAGAGCCCGCCGGCCCCGCGGCTGACCTTGTCCACCGTCTCCCCACGGGAGTTCAGAAGCTCCACCTCCAGGGGCATCTTGCCGAGGGCGTGGGTCGCGCAGGACAGGCAGGGGTCGTAGGCGCGGATCGCCACCTCGATCTGGTTCAGCAGCGGCTCGGTGAGCTCGTGGCCGTCCAGGTTCTTCACGGCGACGTCGCGGATCGCCTCGTTCATCGCCTGGTTGTTGTTGGTGGTGGACACGATCAGGTTGGCCTTGGTGACCAGGCCCTCCTCGTTGATGCGGTAGTGGTGGAAAAGGCTCCCGCGCGGGGCCTCGACCAGGCCGATGCCTTCCTCGCGCATCTCGCCGCGCCGCACCAGCTCGCTGCCGCCGATGTCGTCGTCGAGGAGCAGTTCCTTGATCATCTCAGCGGAGTACAGCAGCTCGATCATCCGGGCCCAGTGGTAGGGCAGGGTGGCGTGCACGGGGCGCCCGCCGCTGATCTTCATGAAGTCCTTGCGCTCGGCCTCGGCCAGAGGGGTCGAGATGAAGTCGCAGTTGTTCACGCGCGCGAGCGGCCCGACCCGATACCAGCCGCGGTCCGGCCCGAGCGAGCGGATGAACGGGAACTTCATGTAGCTCCAGGGCTTGATCGCCTCGTGGATGTAGTCGTCGTAGTGCCGGTAGTCCACGTGGTCGAAGATCGTCTTGCCCTCGGGGTCCCTCGCCCGCAGCCCTCCGTGGTAGAGCTCGAGGGCCCCGTCGTCGCGGATCATCCCGAGCATGTTGCTCGGGAAGTTGGCGAACTCCATGTGGTACGCGGGGCTCTTCTCGTAGAGTCCCTTGCAGAGGTGAACCGCGTCGCGGCCCCAGGCGATCATCTGGTCGATGTCGGCCAGCAGGTAGTCGCGCTCCTCGTGCGAAAGGCTCTTGTTGACGCCGCCGGGGATCGCACCCGTGCCGTGCACGCGCTTGCCGGAGGTCACGCGGATGACCTCCTGCCCGTACTTGCGCAGCTTCACCCCCTGGACCGCGATGGCGGGGTGATCCTGGATGACGCCCACGATGTTGCGGTGCGGGACGGGGTCATCGTAGCCGAACAGGAGGTCCGGCGAGGCCAGGTGGAAGAAGTGCACCGCATGCGACTGCACGGTCTGACCGAAGTGCATCAGCTGGCGGACCTTGAGGGCGGTCGGCGAGATCTCGTCCACCCCGATCAGCATGTCGGTCGCCTTGGCGGCGGCGAGGTGGTGGCTCACCGGGCAGATGCCGCACAGCCGCTGCACGACGACCGGCAGCTCCCAGTAGGGACGGCCCTGGATGAACTTCTCGAAGCCCCGGAACTCCACGATGTGCAGGCGTGCCTGGTGGATGTGGTTGTCGTCGTCCAGCAGCAGCGTCACCTTGCCGTGCCCCTCCACGCGGGTCACCGGCTCGATCACGACGCGCTTCAGGCCCTGGGGATTGGCGGCGGTTTCTAGACTTGTCATGGTGTTGCTCCGTTGCAGGCGGGCGACTCCGCGGCGGTGATCAACGTGACCGGCGTCACCTAGTCGTAGTGGATCTGGGTGTACGGGAACGCGATCGGCTTGCCCTGGATGAGCTCCGTGAGAAAGGTCCAGATGGCGTCGGCCGACGGCGGGCAACCGGGCAGGAAGTAGTCGACCTTGACGACCTCGTGTAGCGGCCGGACCTTGTTCAGGAGCAGCGGGATCTCGGCGTCGTTGGGGACCATGGGGTTCTCGATCCCCATCCCCTCCACGTAGGACTCCCGCAGGCACTCCTCGAGCGTGAACTGGTTGCGCATCGCGGGGATGCCGCCGTTGGTGGCGCAGGCCCCCATGGCGACCAGGATCTTGCAGTGGTGCCGGAACTCCCGCAGCACTTCGACGTTCTCGGCGTTCGCGACGCCGCCCTCGATGATCCCCACGTCGCAGGGGCCGATCTCCTTGATGTCGGTGATCGGCGTGCGGTCGAAGTCCACCACCTGCACGAGATCGAGGATCCGCTCGTCGATGTCGAGCAGCGACATGTGGCAGCCGAAGCAGCCGGCCAGTGAGGCGGTCGCGACCTTGATCTTCTCAGGCATGGGCGTTCTCCTCGTCGTGAGCGGCGACGTCACCCACGACGCTGATGTCCTGCTGGTCGTAGAGGCGCTCACCGATGGGCACTTCGAAGCCCTTGTGCTTGGGCAGGATGGCACCGACCGGGCAGACGTGGAACGCCTTGTCGTCGACGGAGAAGTCGGTGTCCCCGAGCTTGCCGCTCGCGGCGTTCACGATGAGCTTCGCGTTGATCCCACGGCCCGTGACCCCGAACACGTTCTTCTTGTCCACGTCGCGGCTCGCCCGCACGCAGAGCTCGCACAGGATGCAGCGGTTGAAGTCGAGCACCACCTCCGGGTGGGAGGCGTCGATGCGGCGCAGCGGGAAGAAGTGGGTGAAGTGCGGGCTCAGCATGCCGGTATAGTAGGCGAGCGCCTGCAGCTGGCAGCGCCCGCTCTTCTCGCAGGCCGGGCAGACGTGATTGCCCTCGACGAAGAGCATCTGCAGCAGCGTGCGGCGCATGTCCATGATCTCGTCGCTGCTGTTGTCGATGACCTGGCCGGCGGCTGCGGGCGCCGTGCACGCGGACTGGAACCGCCCGTTGACCTTGACCACGCACAGCCGGCAGCTGCCGTGGGGAACGAACTCTGGATTGTGGCAGAGGTGCGGGACGTAGACTTCGGCGGCGAGCGCCGCGTCCATGATCGTCTGGCCCTCGGTGAACGGGACCTCGCGGCCGTCGATGGTGATGGTCTGCTGATCGCTCATGATCGATCCCCTACGCGATGTGAGCGCGAACGTCGTCGCGACCGGTGAGGGCCCGCGCCTCGGAGAGCGCCCCGTCCAGATCGAACGCGGGCTCGAAGTCCTTGGACTTGAGCTTCTGGTTCCAGATCTCGGGGAATTTGTCGAGGCTGCCGAGCACCGGGTTGGGCGCGGTCAGCCCGAGGCCGCAGTGGCTGGCCTGCTTCATGACCTTCCCGAGGTGCTTCATCTCCTCCAGGTCGTACTGCGTCCCGTTGCCGGTGGCGACCTTCTCCACGAGATCGCGCATCAGCGAGGTGCCGACGCGGCAGGGAGTGCAGAACCCGCAGCTCTCGTGGGCGAAGAAGGCCGCGAAGTTGCGGACGACCGCGAGGAGATCGCGGCTGTGGTTGAAGATCATGAAGGAGCCGCCGGTCGCGACGTCCTCGTAGGCAATCTTGCGGCCGAAGTCCCGCTCCGGGACGAGCTGCCCGGCGGGGCCCGCGACCTGCACGGCGGCGGTGTCGCTCGCGCCGCAGTCATCCAGGATCTCCTGGATGGTGATGCCGAAGGGGTATTCGTACACCCCCGGGCGCGCGCAGTCGCCCGAGACCGAGAGGAGCTTCGTGCCCGGAGAGGTCGCGGTCCCCTTGGCGGACCACCACGCGCCGCCGTTGGCGGCGATCTTCGCGGCGGCGGAGAAGGTCTCCACGTTGTTGACCACCGTGGGCTCGTTGTCGTGGCCGTGGGTCACGGGGAACGGGGGACGTTTGCGTGGGACTCCGCGCTTGCCCGCGAGCGATTCCAGCAGCGCCGACTCCTCGCCGCAGATGTAGGCGCCCGCACCGAGGTGGATCTCGATGTCGAAGTCGAAGCCCTCGACGCCGAGGATGCTCTTGCCGAGGAGGCCGGCGCGCCGGCGCTGCGCGAGCGTGTACTCGAGCAGCTCGAGCATGTAGCGGTACTCGCCCCGCAGGTAGAGGAAGCCCCGTCGGGCGCCGATGACCCGGGCGCAGACGGTCATGCCCTCGAACAGCAGGTTGGCGTGGCCCTGGAGGAGCACGCGGTCCTTGAAGGTCCCCGGCTCGCCCTCGTCGGCGTTGCAGACCACGAAGTGTTCGTGGCCGGCTGCGGCGCGGGAGAGCGCCCACTTCTGCGCGGTCTTGAAGCCCGCGCCGCCGAGGCCGCGCAGGCCCGAGGTCATCATTTCGTCCAGGATGGCGTCCGGCCCCTGGGCGAGGACCGCCCGGATGCCCGAGCCGTCGATGAACGGTGCGCCGAGGAGCAGGTCGCGGCGGCGGACGTTGTCCTCGACCTCGCAGTAGATGCCCGGCCACTTCTGCAGTGGCACCCCGCGCTCGATCAGGTCAGCGATGGTGTCGACGCGCGCGGGCGTCAGGTGGGTCAGCGCGAGCCCGTTGACGAGGATCGCCGGGCCCTGGTCCGGCATGCCGGTGCAGGAGGTGTTGTCCACCGTCACGCGCCCGTCGGCGCGCGGCACGCCGGGCTCCACGCCGAGCCGCTCGCACAGGCGGGCCATCAGGTCCTCCTTGCCGAGCATGCGGTCGACGATGTTGTCGCTGAACAGTACGTCGTATTGGCCGCGCGGGGTCCCGTGCAGGAACGAGTAGAACTCGACGACGCTCCGCACGTTCATGGCTGGCACGCCGATGGCCTGCCCGACCGTTTGCACGGCGTCGTCGCAGACGCAGCCTTGTTGGTCCTGTACCGTCCGTAAGACCTGCAGGAGGTTCCTGCGGTCCCGTCCGTACCGGTCCACCACCTCGGCGACGAAGCGCTCGAGCCCTGTCTGTGCGCTGGTCATCCTCGAGACCCCTCCTGTCAGGCCGCGCCCGTGGGCGCCCACAGCACCCCTCCCGGCAGGGACGGGCACGGAAAGAATATGAGCAAGTAATGATGTTCCATCGGCCCCTCTGATACATGATGCAGATCAAGACGGGCGGGGCGGCACGGGTGTCTTCGTCTAACCCATCCGGGATATCTCCACTGGCCGTGCAAGGTTCGCTCGCGCAGCGAGAAAGGTAATTGTTGTTAAGTTTGTTTTCGCGTGACCGTGCGCGGAAGACCGTGGAAGACAAACCGAAGCGCGCGCGCTCGTGCGACGCCCTTCATACTTGCCCCAGATCACGAAATGCGTTCAATGCTCACCGGACGCGTGCGCTGCGCCTTGCAGAGTGCATAAGAAAAGAGTTAAATTCTCAACTACTAATTTACCTCCCATACCGCGAAGGTCCCCCCCATGGACGACACCCTCAAGCGTCTGCTGGACACCGAGCTCCGTGCAGGAGAAGCCGTGCAGGAGGCGAAGGGCAAGCGTGAGGAGATCACTCACCAGTCCCTCGAAGAAGCGCGGCGGGCTGAGCAGCGCTTCCACGCCCGGGTCGGTGAGCTCCACGCGACGAGCCTCGAGAAGGCAAAGGTGAGGGCCGACCAGTCCATCGCCGAGTTGCGGCGGCGCTACGATGAGCGGGGGAAAGAGCTGCGCCAGGGCGCGGAGGCTCGGGAGAACGATGCCATCGAAGCGGCGCTCTCGGTCCTGTTGAAGGGAATCCGGAGCTGACGCCGTGGGTGGCGCCCGCTATGCGTACCTGAACACCCGAGTGTCGCTCTTCGCGGCGCGTCTGCTGTCCCGGGAGCGTCTCGAGGCACTGGTGGACCAGCCAGGCGCCGAGCTCCCTGAAGCCGGCGACGTCAGCGCTTTCCTCTCTCCGGGCGGGCCGGACCCCGTGCGTCTCGAGCAGACGCTCCTCAGCCGGACCCGCCACGACTTCCAGGTTCTCGCCCGGCCGGTGCGGCCCAAGGAGCGCGCGCTCCTCACCTACGGGTTCCTGTGGTTCGAGCTGATGAACCTGAAGGCGATCATCCGGGGCAAACTGAGCGGATTGCCGGAGAAGGCCATTCGCGTGCAGATCCTCGACTTGGGCGCATACGCCACACTGCCGGTCGACGAACTGTTGCGCGCGGAGGACGCGGCGGAGATGCTGCGCCGCCTCGAGGCCACCGTTTACAGCGACATCGCGCGGCACGCGCGGCGGGTCTATGAAGAGCACAAGGACCTGTTTGCGGTCGACGCAGCCATCGACCGGCGGTACTTCGCCCAGCTGCTCTCCCGGGTGCGCAATCTCGGCGGGGCGGAGCAGGCCGCCGCGGAGGACCTGGTCGGGCGGGTGCTCGACCGGTTCAATCTCGCCTGGCTGCTGCGGTATCGCTTCTCCTACAACCTCCCGCCGCCCGAGGCGTACTACCTGTTGGCCCCGGCTGGCCGAGTGCTGAAGGCCCAGCGCCTGCAGGCGCTCGCTCAGCTCGGTTCGCTGGAGGAGGTCGTGGAGGCCCTGCCGACGGAGATAAAAGAGCGTCTGGCGGGCGTCACCTCGGTCAGCGAAGCGGACAACCGGCTCGATGAGATGATGCTGGACGCCGCCGCCGAGGCACTGCAGAACCCCGCGCGCCCCATCGCGCGGGCCTTTGCCTACCTGGTCGTGCGCGACGGCGAGATGCGCCGCTTGATTGCGATCGTGAAGGGCCGGCGCATGGGGATGCCCACCGACCTCGTCCGCTTTGCCGCGAACCTGGAGTCCGCCTGAATGTTCAGCCCGTTGCCGATGCAGCGCGTCAGCCTGCAGACTCTGCGCGAGGCCGCGCCCCAGGCGGCGGTCATTCTGGCCCGCATCGGGGTCTTTAACCCGGAGACCATCGACGTCCCCGAGGGGGCGCTGCCGGATTCCCCGGGCGAGCGCTTCCGCGAGGTCTTCCTGAGCGGGAAGGCCCGTCTCCTGAAGATTCAGACCGGGGGCTACTGTCCGCTCGACATCGCGACCGACCTCACGCGCGTCGTGGACCTGGACGAGCTGGAGCGCACCAACATCTACCTCGGGGACCTCTGGCACGAGCTCTCCGAGCTCGAGGAGGAGGAGCGTACCCTCGAGGAGCGCGGAACCTCTCTCAAGCAGCTCGGCGAGAGCCTGGAGCGCTTCGCGGCCCTCGACGTGGACCTCGGCGTGCTGCAGCGGCCGAAGGAGTTCCTGTCGGTTCAGGTGGGCACGGTGAACCGCGCGAATCTGCGGCGCCTGGAAGAGGCGGCCTCCCTTGCGGGGCACTTCGTTCGCCCCTTCTATGAGACCAAGGGCGTCGTCTATCTGGTGGTCGCCGGTCCCTCCGAGTCCGCCCACGACATCGAGGCGCTGTTGCGGACCGCGGAGTTTCGCGCCCTTTCGATCCCGGAGGAGTTCCGGGACCACCCCGAGCAGATCCGCACTGAGCTTGCGGCCAAGGCCGAGGAGCTGAAGCGGGAGAATCGTGAGAAGGCGAAGCAGATCGATATCGTGGTGGCGAAGCACCAGGACCGCCTCGCGACGGCCTGCCGGACCCTCGCGGTCGCGGAGCCGTACGCCGAGCTCGCGACCCGGATGAAGGCCATGGGCGGTCTCGCGGTGGTGGAGGGCTGGATCCCCAGGGACGACGTCGAGGCGCTGGGTGACGCGCTGCGGGGCGGATTGTCCGTGCCCTACGTGCTCACGGCACGCGACCCGCTCCCGAGCGAGCGGCCTCAGGTTCCCTCGGTCATGCGCCATCCCCGCTGGATGCAGCCGTTCGTCGCGCTGGTCTCCAACTACGGCATTCCGCGCTACGGCGAGATCGACCCCACTGTGCTCTTCACGGTGAGCTTCATCGTGATGTTCGGCATGATGTTCGGTGACGTGGGCCACGGTGCGGTCATCGCGATTGCCGGTCTGCTGTTCCGCAAGCGGCTCCCCGAGGTTGTTCCGGTCATGATCTCCGCCGGCATCTCCTCGGTCGTTTTCGGCTTCATCTACGGCAGCGTCTTCGGCAACGAGCACGTTCTGCACCCGCTCTGGATATCTCCGATGTCCGATCCGCTGCGGATGCTCAAGGTGGCCCTCTACTGGGGCATCGGGTTCATACTTTTCGCAAATGCGCTCACGTTCTACAACCTGATCCGGGAGGGCCGGTTCGCGGCCGCGCTGTTCGACGCCCGCGGTGTCGCCGGCTCCCTGCTCTACATCGGAGGCGTCTACGCGGGCCACCGCTGGATGGGCTCCGGTGTCCTGGGGCTGCCCGAGGCGCTCGCTGTCCTGGTTCCGCTGGCGATGGTCATGGCCTTCCATTGGTTCCATTTCCACGGCCCGATCGGTGAGCGCCTCCTGGTCACCATCGTCGAGGGCTTCGAGTCGCTGATGGGATACCTGGCGAACACCCTCTCGTTCCTTCGCGTCGCCGCCTTCGCACTCAACCACGTGGCACTCTCCCTGGCGGTGTTCACGCTGGCTGGCATGCTCGATACCGCAGGCCACTGGATCATGATCCTGATTGGCAACCTCTTCATCATTGTCGTCGAGGGCGCCATCGTGATGATCCAGACCCTGCGTCTCGAATACTACGAGGGCTTCTCGCGCTTCTTCCGCGGCGACGGCCGGGCGTTCCAGCCGCTGCGCCTGCAGGGGCTGGTTCGCTGGTAAGCGATACCGGAAATCGGCACTGTCCGAGACATAACCACACGTCGCATCCATTCACTCAACCTAGAAAAGGAGCACATGTCATGTACTGGCTGCTTGCCTTGATGTCCATCAGCCTCCTCGGCGTCGTTGCACTCGGCTTCTTCTTCGAGGTCCGTCCTGCCCCCCGCAACCCAGCCGTCTTCGGTTGGCTGAGGGGCGCCGTGGGCCTGAACCTTCTCACCTACTTCGGCGCGCTGGTCGGTGTGCTCTTCCTGGGCGTGAACGACGTGATGGCCGCCGAGCCGGCGGTGGCAGCGGAGGCGGCGAAAGAGGTCTCGCTCGGCCTTGGCCTCGCCCTGATTGGCATCGGCCTGCCGACTGCCGTGGCCACCGTCGCCGCGGCCATTGCCGTGGGCCCGGTGGGTACCGCCTCGCTCGCCGTGATCGCGGAGAAGCCCGAGGTCTTCGGCCGTACGCTCGTGTACCTCGGCCTGGCGGAAGGTATCGCGATTTACGGTCTGGTGGTCACGATCCTGCTGCTGGGAAAGATCTGATGCGGATCATCGCCATGGGCGGCGCCGCGCTCGTGCAGGGGTTCGCCCTGCTCGGCGCCGAGGCCTTCGAGGACGCAACCAGAGAGGACCTGGATCGGGTGCTGGGCGACCTCCTGCGCAGTCATGACCAAGCGCTGGTGTTCGTGGAAAGCGCATTGGTGGCGCGCGGGGGCCGGAACCTCGACCGGGTCCGAAGGGAGGGGGGGCGCATCATCGTGAGCGAGATCCCCGCCCTGGACGCGCCCGAAAGCTACCGGCCGCCCGTCGAGGCACTGGTGACCCGGGTGCTGGGGCCCTCGGCCCTTGAGGAGAGGACATGAATCCGAACGATCAGGTCGCGTCGCTCGAGCAGGCCATATTCGAGCGCGCGAAGAACCTCGCCGACGAGCACCTGCGGCAGGCGCAGCGGGCGCGGGAGCGAATTCTCGCTGACTCCGCGGAGCGGCTGCGTCTGCTCGAGGAGAAGGAGATGTCGCTCGCCAAGAGCCGAGCGGAGCGCGAGTTCCGTCGGCTCGTCCAGTCGGCCGAGATCCACATGCAGGCCGACATGGACCGGATGCGCTGGGGGCTGGTGCAGTCGGTCATGCAGGGGGTGAACGGCCGGCTCAAGACGCTGCAGGCGAACGACGAGTCTGGGCTCGCCCTGTTGCGTGCCCTGCTCGTGGAGGCCGCCTCGGCCATCGAGCGCGACGAGCTGGTGGCTCGGGTGAGCGTCTTCGATCACGGTCGGGTTCAGGGGCGGTGGGACCTGGAGTTCCGTAACGCGGTGCCAGGCAAGACGATCGGTCTCTCCCCGGACGCCTGCCCCTGCTCGGGCGGAGTGCTGGTGGAGAGCGTGGACGGGCGCATCAGCGTGGATAACACCTTCGAGGGCCGCATGTCGCGGCAGAAATCCGACCTCGAGCGGGTGATCCTGGAGCGTCTGTTTGCCTCGGCGGGTCAGATGGGGATGCTCTTCCATGGGTAGGATCATCGAAATCAACGGGCCGATCGTGACGGTGGAGCTGCCCGGGGTGCGCAACGCCGAGCAGGTGAAGGTCGGCGACTTGGGGCTGGTGGGCGAGGTGATCAGCCTCGACGGCACGACTGCGGTCGTGCAGGTCTACGAGTCCACCGAGTCGCTCAAGCCCGGCCAGTTGGCAGAGGCCCTGAACCGACCGCTGTCGGTGGAGCTCGGGCCGGGTCTCCTCGGCCAGATCTTCGACGGCGTGCAGCGCCCCCTGCCCGCGATCGCGAAGCTTTCGGGCGACTACGTGGCGCGCGGTCTCGCCGTGCCTGCGCTCGACCGGGAGCGACGCTGGGAGTTTCGCCCGAACGCGAGCCTCCAGGCGGGCAAGCCGATCGACGCAGGGGTCATCCTGGGCACGGTCCAGGAAACGGACACCATCGAGCACCGGATCCTGGTGCCACCCGACGTGAGCGGTGAGCTCCTCGAGCTCGCGCCGCCGGGTGAGTACACGGTCGAGGAGGCGGTGGCGCACGTTCGGGATCACCGGGGCGAGGTGCACAAGCTGCGCATGTACCACACGTGGCCCGTGCGCCGGCCGAGGCCCTATGTCATACGCGACCACGCGGCGGCGCCGCTCATCACCGGCCAGCGTGTGCTCGACACCTTCTTCCCGCTGCTGAAGGGCGGAAAGGCCGCCGTGCCCGGGCCGTTCGGTGCCGGCAAGACGGTTGTGCAGCAGCAGGTCGCCCGCTGGTCCAACGCGGACATCGTGCTCTACGTGGGCTGCGGGGAGCGGGGCAACGAGCTCGTGGACGTGCTCGAGACCTTCCCCGAGCTGAAGGACCCGCGCACCGGGCGCTCGCTGATGGAGCGGACCTTCCTGGTGGCGAACACCTCGAACATGCCGGTGGTGGCCCGCGAGGCCAGCATCTATGTCGGCGTGACCATGGCCGAGTACTACCGCGACCAGGGCTACGACGTGGTGATGGTGGCGGATTCCACCAGCCGCTGGGCCGAGGCGCTTCGCGAGGTCGGCGGGCGCCTGGGGCAGATGCCCGTCGAGGAAGGTTACCCGGCCTACCTCGCGTCGCGTCTTGCCGCCTTCTACGAACGTGCGGGCCGCGTGAAGACGCTGGCCGGTTCCGGAGGGTCGGTGACGCTGATCGGCGCGGTGTCGCCGCCGGGCGGTGACTTCTCCGAACCGGTGACCAGCCACACCAAGGAACTGGTGCGCACCTTCTGGGCGCTGTCCAAGGAGCTCGCGGACTCCCGGCACTACCCGTCGGTGAGCTGGAACGACAGCTTCTCGGACTACGTCTCCACCGCCGCCGGGTGGTGGGCTGAGCACGTAGACAAGACCTGGGCCGAAAAGCGCGCCGAGTGTCTTGCCATCCTCGCCCAGGCGGACGAGCTCGCGCGCATCGTGAACCTGGTCGGCCCCGAGGCGCTCTCGCCGGAGCAGCGCTGGGTGCTCGAGGGCGCGGGACTGGTGAAGGAGGGTGTGCTGCAGCAGAGCGCACTCGATCCTGTCGACAGCTACTCCTCGCCCGAGAAGCAGTACGAGTTGATGGCGCTGATGCTCGAGATCTACCACCAGGGCCGGGACCTGCTGAAGCTTGGAACGCCGGTGGAGCAGCTCTCCGGCCTGCCCATCATGGGCAAGGCGCGGCGATTGAAGTCGGCGCACCGCAGCGAGGCGATCGACCAGATCAGGGCCTTCGGCGACGAGATCCGTGCGACGTTCGACCCGATCCGCTCGGAATACAGCGCGGCCAAGGGGAAGCAGGCATGAAAGAGAAAGAATACCGCATGGCTACCGCCGCCCGGGGCGCCCTCCTGTTCATGAAGGGCGTGCCCGACGTGGCCCTCGGCGACCGCGTGCAGGTCCGTGACCACAAGGGCAACCTGCGCAACGGTCAGGTCATCAAGACCTCGACCGAAATGGCGCTCGTGCAGGTGTTCGAGGGCACCGAGGATCTCGACCTCGACCGGACGTGGGTCCGGTTCCTGGAAGAGCCCTTCGAGGTCCCGCTGTCGCCGGCGATCCTGGGCCGCATCTTCAACGGCGTCGGCGAGCCCCGCGACGGGCGCCCCCCCATCGTCTCTTCCCTCAAGCGGAACGTGAACGGCTCTTCGGTGAATCCCGCCTCGCGGGCCTACCCGAAGGAGTTCATCCAGACCGGGGTGTCCACGATCGACGGCCTGAACTCCCTCGTGCGGGGCCAGAAGCTGCCGATCTTTTCGGGCTCCGGTCTGCCGCACAACCGGCTCGCCGCGCAGATCGTGCGCCAGGCCAAGCTGCCGGGCGAGGAGTCGAACTTCGCCATCGTGTTCGCGGCGATGGGCGTGTCCTACACGGACGCGCGCTTCTTCGAGGAGGAGTTCGAGTCGAGCGGCGTGCTCTCGAACGTGTCCATGTACATCAACCTGGCCGACGACCCACCGATGGAGCGGCTCATCCTGCCGCGCACGGCGTTGACGGCCGCCGAGTACCTGGCCTTCGAGCAGGACCGGCACGTGCTCGTGGTCATCACCGACATGACCCACTACGCCGAGGCCCTGCGCGAGGTGGCGACCGCGAAGGGCGACGTTCCGGCGCGCAAGGGCTATCCGGGCTACCTCTATTCGGACCTTGCGGAGATCTACGAGCGCGCGGGACGCATCCGCAACCGCCACGGCTCGATCACGATGGTTCCCGTGCTGTCGATGCCGTCCGACGACATCACGCACCCGATTCCCGACCTGACCGGTTACATCACGGAAGGTCAGATCGTGATGTCTCGCGAGCTCCACAACCAGGGCGTGTACCCGCCGGTGAACGTCCCCCCGTCGCTCTCCCGGCTGATGAAGGACGGTATCGGCAAGGACTTCACGCGCGAGGACCATCCTCGCGTGGCGAGCCAGCTCTACGCCTCCTACGCCCGGGCGCTCGAGGCCCGCAACCTGGCCTCGATCATCGGTGCGGAGGAGCTCTCCGAGCGCGACCGGCGTTATCTCGCCTTCGCGGACGCCTTCGAGAAGCGCTTCGTGGGCCAGGGGGAGGACGACGACCGTAGCATCGACGGGACGCTGACCCTGGCCTGGGAGCTGCTGTCCCTGCTGCCGTCCGACGCGCTGGCACGCGTGACCGAGGCGGACATCAAGAAGTACTACAACGCGGAAGCCAACGCGGCCGAAAGCTGAGGGCGCCGTGGAACAGCGACTGAAAGTACCGCCGACCAAGAGCAACCTGCTGCGCCTGAAGCGGCAGGTTGCCTTCCTGGTGCAGGGCCACACGCTGCTCGAGCGCAAGAAGGATCTGCTGACGCGCCTGGTGTACGAGCGGCTCGGCCACTACCGCAAGCTTCGTAAGCAGACCCGCCAGTCGGTGCAGGACGCCTACCGCTGGCTCGGGATCACCCACATGCGCATGGGCAAGCAGAAGCTGGGTCAGGTCGCCATGGGGCTGCCGCTCAGCATCGACGTGCACATCCTGCCGCGCAGCAGCCTGGGGGTGCAGTACCCTGCGGTGACCGCGGAGCGCCTGCCGCTGCAGCCGGTGGCGGCGCTCGGCACCGACGCCACCCTGGACGAGACCCGCGCGCGGTTCGCCGAGATGGCGGTGATGCTCGCCCGGCTCGGCGAGGCGGAGACCGCGCTCTGGCGCCTGCTCGAGGAGCAGCGCAAGACCCAGAAGCGGGTGAACGCGCTCAAGTACAACGTGATCCCGCGCTACCGCAACACCATTGCGTTCATCGTCTCGACCCTGGAGGAGGAGGAGCGCAACACCCTCTTCCAGATCAAGGTGCTGCGGGAGCGGGAGGCCCGCCGCGCTTGAGGAGGGCGCCCGTCGCCCTCGCGGGTGAACTTGACGTGTGTTAGGTCCTGGTGCACCATTGATGCAGATCATTTCTGTCCGTGGCGCTCGGAATAGAATTTTGGATCGTAGCGTAGCGGCACCAGAAGACTGACGCGGTTTCAGGAGTCTTGTTCATCACTCGCGTGAGGAGGCAGCAGTCATGACCAAGATGTCTCGTGTGCTGGCAGCGGCGGTGTTGGTGGGGGCGACCGGGATTGCGGCGGCGCCCGCCCATGCGTTCTTCGGCTGGTTCAACCCCTGGAACTGGACGGGCGGCGGTTACCCCTATGGCTGGGGCGGCTACCCGCACGGTTGGGGCGGTGGTCCGTATGGCTGGGGTGGCTATCCCGGCTACGGTTGGGGTGGTTTCCCGTACAGTTGGGGCGGCTATCCCTATGCCTGGGGCGGCTACCCGTACTACACCGCTCCGGTGGTCGTAGCGCCGGCGGCTTCGTCGACTTCCTCCGACAAGAAGTAGGCAACGCACGCCACCCCCCGCGCGGGGGGGTAAGCCATAAAAGGGGTGAGGCTACTCACCCCTTTTTTTCGGCCCGCTCTCTCCCTGCTGGACCAGTGGCTTCCGGCGGGTCTCCACGACCCGGTGCACGGTGCCGGGCCCGAGATCGGTCTCGTGCTGGGAGACGCCGTCGGGCCACTCGATGGCCACGAACGCGGCGCGCCCCGCTTCCCCGAGTCCGACGACCCGGGGGGTCAGCCCCTGGCCTGGGCCCGAGTGGGACCGATGGGCCTCGAGGGACGCCCGCCGGCCGTCGACCTCGACGCTGACGCGGGCCCCGATTCCCGAGGGGTCGGAGCGCAGCGCCTGGCTGGGGTCGGTCACGCCCGAGAGCTCGAGGGCGAGGAAGGGGTACCTGCCCGGTCCGGGGGCGGCGACGGCGAGCGGAATCGGTCCACCGAGCGACAGGACGGAGGGGCCGCGCGCGGGGTCGGCGGGCCAGGCGAGCGCGCCCGCGAGGGGATCCTCTTCCGGCGCCTGCGTTTCCGTGAGGGTCTTCCCGCTCGCGCCGAGGATCTGCCAGCCTCCGGGCCGCGCCAGGAGCAGCTCGAGGGCGCCGTTGCCGTCCGTGTCGACCACGGCGAGCTGGGCCCACGGGCCCTCATCCTCGAGGCGCGCAAGAACCTCCGCCCGGAAGCCCCCGTCCAGGGGGAGCCAGCGGTACACGCTGCCCTGGGGGTGGACCGTGTAGACCTCCGGCGAGCCGTCCCCGTTCAGGTCGGCGGCCAGCGCCGTGAGCGCCGGCGCGGCGGCGAGGGTCTCGTAGCCCTGGGCCGGCTGGTAGTCGCCGGCACCGCCGTTGAGGTACACCCCGTGGGGAGGCTCCTCGTTCAGCACCAGGAGGTCCACGTCGTGGTCCCGGTCCAGGTCGAGGGCGACGGCGGTGCGCGAGCCCCGCCCCGTCCCGGCGACCTCCATGCCGGCGGGGAGGGGCAGGAACGTGCCGTCCCCCTGGTTGGCCAGCAGCTCGTTCGGGCCGTCCCCGTTGACCACGAAGACGTCCAGGTCACCGTCCTGATCGGCATCGAGAAGGGCGGCGTCCACGCTGCGGTAGGTCCCCGCCGCCGTCCCGCCGCGCTCGCCGGTCGCCGCCCACTCTCCGGCGGCGGTCTGGAGCCACACTTGATTCGGTCCCCGGCGGGCGAGGAACACGTCCGTGCGCCCGTCCCGGTTCAGGTCACCCCAGGCGGCGGCCATCACGCCCGTGACCGCTGCGAGCGGGTGGGCGGTGTCTGCCGCGAACGTGCCGTCGGCTGTCGCCATCAGGACGAGATTGCGCGGCGGCGAGCCCGCAACGACCCTGGGCACGAACAGGTCGAGCCGGCCGTCGCCGTTCAGGTCGACCGCGGTGGCGGCCGCGGGCCGGTCCACCGCGAAGGCGAGGCGGGGCAGGCCCGAGACCGCCAGGGGCCGGGTCGGCTCGAACACCGGCCCTGGCGGGACGCGAAGCTTCTGCAGAGCCTCGGCGGTCCTCGGCAGGGCGCGCATGACGGGGACGGGGGCAGGGGTCTGCTGAACGGCCGCTGGCGGGGTGGGGACCGGCGGCGCGGTCTCCTGCGCGGCGGGCGGCGGCGAGGGAACCGGCGGGGCGACCGCCGGGGGGGGCTCTGCGTGCCCTGCGAGGGCCGATGTGAGAAGGGTTGCGGTGCCGAGGAGGCGAAGGGAGAGGGGTGCCATGAGACTCCGTTCGTGCAAAGGGCAGGGTCTGGCCAATATCCATGGACTTCCGGCCGCGGCAGATGATGCGGGTCAAGTGGGGAGCTGCGGGACGGCAGGGCGCGGCTGTGCCAGAATTCCGCGATGCCCCCCCGTCCCCGACGCCCAGCGGCCGCCGATGCCGTCCTCCGGGATCGGCAGGGGCACGTCCAGCCGCCGCTGAAGTGGGCGGGCGGGAAGCGCTGGCTTCTGCCGCACCTCGAGCCACTCTGGGCCCCGAACCGGGAGCGCCGGCTGGCCGAGCCCTTCTGTGGCGGGCTCGGGGTCGCCCTTGGCCTTCGCCCGGAGAGGGCGCTGCTGAGCGACGTCAACCCCCACGCCGTGAACTTCTACCTCTGGCTCCAGCGCGGCCTTGCGCTGGACGTGCGCGCGGAGAACGACGAGACGCTCTACTACGCCCACCGCGAGCGCTTCAACGCGCTCATCCTCGGCGGGCAGGCCGAGAGCCGGGAGGCGGCGGAGCTCTTCTATTACCTGAACCGCAGCGGATACAACGGGCTCTGCCGCTTCAACCGCAAGGGGGCGTTCAACGTGCCCTTCGGGCGCCACGCCCGCATCCACTACGTACGCGACTTCGCTCCCTTCCGGGAGGCGCTGGCGGGGTGGACCTTCCGCTGCGGCGACTTCGAGACGCTGGCACTCGAGCCCGAGGACTTCGCGTACGCGGACCCGCCCTACGACGTGCAGTTCGTGGACTACTCCAAGGACGGGTTCTCGTGGGACGACCAGGTGCGGCTGGCGCACTGGCTTGCCCGGCACCCGGGCCCCGTGGTCGCCTCCAACCAGGCAACCGCGCGGGTCCTGGAGCTCTACCGTGACCTGGGGTTCGCCATCCGCCTGCTGGACGCGCCCCGCTACATCAGCTGCACGGGGGACCGGTCCCCCGTGAAGGAGATGCTGGCGACCCGGGGGGTGGGGCGCTAGGCGCCCCCCAGAATTCGCGCCCGTGCTTCCGTGCTTCCGCCCGTGCTCCCGCGCCGTCAGCCCGGAGGCCAGCCCATGAGCCGGCCGGCCAGCACGTGCAGATGGACGTGGAAGACGGTCTGGCCCGCCTGGGCGTTGCAGTTGAGCACTGTGCGGTAACCGGGACCGGCGAAGCCCCTGTCGGCAGCGATGCGCTTCGCCGTGAGGAACAGCTTGCCCACGAGCGGGGCGTGGGCCTCGTCGAGGTCGTTCAGGGTGGCAATGTGCGTCTTCGGGATGACGAGGAAGTGCGTCGGGGCCTGGGGGTGGATGTCGTTGAAGGCGAGGACGTCGTCATCCTCGTAGATCACGTCGGGCCGGATCTCGCCGGCCACCATCTTGCAGAAGATACACTCGCTCATCGTTCCTCTCCGCCTCGAGATTCCCGCACCAGGCGTATGCCCACGTTGTCATAGCCCTGGGTGGGCGTGAGCCGGTCCCGCTTCGAGCTACGCAGGGCCGAGGAGGCGCTGCTGAAGGATCCGCCCCGCACCACGCGCCGGGTGCAGTCGCCGCCCTCCCAGACCGAGCCGTCCGTTGGGGCCCCTTCGTAGCTCGGGTGATAGCAGTCGTGGACCCACTCCGCGGCGTTCCCCGCGGTGTCGTGCAGCCCGAAGGGATTGGGTGCGAAGTAGCCCACGCGGGCGGTCTGCCGGGGATGCAGGCCGCTCTTGCAGTCGAAGCAGTGGGCGTTGCCGCGGCCCACATCGTTGCCCCACCAGAAGAGGGTGACGGTGCCGGCGCGGGCGGCGTACTCCCACTCGGCCTCGGTGGGCAGGCGATAGCGTTTGCCGGTCTCGCGGGAGAGCCACTGCGCGTAGGCGAGGGCGTCGTCCCAGGCCACGTGGACCACCGGGTGATGGGCGCGCTCCACCTCACCGCTGCTGGGCAGCCGGCGCTGGGTGGCCCGGGCGAAGCGGTCGTACTCCGCGAAGGTCACCTCGAACCGGCTCATCGCGAACGGGGGTACGGTCACGAGGTGGCGGGGGCGCTCGTCCAGGTTGAGCGGGGTGGGTACTCCGCCCATCTCGAACCGCCCACCCGGGAGCGACACCATCTCGGGGCCCTCGCCGCCCGTGCGGAGCCCGTCGCGGAACGTCCCGGCGGGTGCCGCCTGGGTCCGGTGGGGAGTCACCGGCTGTGCGGGCTCGGGGACCGCCGCGGTCTCGGGCGCAGGCTGAGGCTGCGGACCGGCTTCGCCCTCCGTCCCCTCCGGAATCGCGGTCTGGGCCACGGGAGCGGGGGCCGACACCCCGGGCGCCCCGGAGGAGGGGGGTGTGGGCCGCGTGTGCCAGAGGTAGGCGAGTGCCCCTGCCCCCAGGACCACCAGGGCGACTCCCACCCAGGGCAGGACCCGGCGCCGGCGCCGGGTCGCCGGGGGCTCCGGGGTCCAGGGCCGCTTCGGGAAGGGCGCCGGTGTCCACTCCGTCTCCCCTTCCGCCTCCGCGTCCTCGACCGGCTCGAGCTCCGGGATGTCCGCCTCGTCCACCGGCGCGTGGGCGCCCGCGGGAGCGGGGGCCGCCGGCTCCGTCCTCGCCGCGGGGGCCGCCGGCTCGTGTTTCTCGCTGCGCACCTCGCGGGTTCTGGCGTCCACGCAGACCACGGAGGTGTTGTCCTGGCGCGGTTGGGCGGCGTCCTCGACCGCCTTCAGCAGGGTGCCCACGCAATCCCTGGCGGTGGACGACCAGGCCGAGTGCTGGATGATGGAGCCCTGGCCAAGGGTGTCGAGCCCGTCGGTCGCGAGCAGCACCCGGTCGCCGGGCAGCAGCGTGAGCGGCCTCTCGGACAGGTCGATGTCGGCGATTTCCTCACCGATCATCGCGCTCATGAGCATGTTGGGTGAAAGATTGGGGTCGGGCTCCACGTCCGCCCCCATCTCCTTCATCCGCTTGATGTAGCCGCCGTAGCTGTGGTCGGCGTTCTTCTTCAGCAGCTGGCGGTCGCGCAGCAGGTAGAGGTGGCTGTCGCCCACGCTCACCCACCAGAGCCGGCCGCGGGCGAGAAGGGCGGCGACCAGGGTACAGCCCATGCCCTGGAGCGCGGGCGTCTCCTTCACGGCGGCGCGGATGGCGTCGTTCGCGGCGAGCAGGGACTGCTTGAGGGCGCTGGGGATGTCCTCCGTGGGGTAGAGCCCGGAGAAGGCCTTCTGGAAGGTCGAGGTGGCAATGTTGCTCGCGACGTTCCCTGCGGCGTGCCCGCCCATGCCGTCGGCGACGATCACGAGGGAGGCGGCGTTCGCGTCCTCCCCCTGGCCCAGGTGGGTGATGAGGAACGTGTCTTCCTGATAGTCGCGCGCCCCGTCGATCTGATTGCCCGCGATCTCGAACTGGAGTTCCACTTGGCGCCTCACCTGCAGCCTGAGTTGGCCGGTCTTCCCCGCGAGGCAGGGGGCCGGCAACGGTTAGGATAGCGACCTTCTGCCCTGCCGCATTAGACGCGGGGCGGTCCCTGCGCCCCGGTCGAGCCCCGCGCCCGCCGCGACTGCGACGCGGTCCTCACGTCCTGCCTGTCTGTCCGGTCAGGGAGTCGGCCAGCGCCTGTCCCTCGGCGAAGTCGAGTGTCCCCTCGTAGATGGCCCGGCCGGTGATCGCGCCGGCGATGCCCTCGTCGGCGACGGCGCAGAGCGCCCGCACGTCCTCGAGGGTGCGGATCCCGCCCGAGGCGATGACGGGGACGTGGATGGCGCGCGCGAGCCTCACGGTGGCCTCCACGTTGACGCCGGAGAGCATGCCGTCCCGGTTGATGTCCGTGTAGACGATGGCCTCCACGCCGTCCTGCTCGAAATGGCGGGCGAGGTCCACCACGTCGTGGCTCGAGACCTTCGACCAGCCGTCGACCGCCACGCGCCCCTCCCGGGCGTCCAGCCCCACGATGACGTGCCCGGGAAACTGCGTGCACACGTCGGACACGAAGTGTGGTGTCGTCACCGCCCGGGTCCCGATGATGACGTAGCGCACCCCCGCGGCGAGGTAGGCCTCGATGGTCTCCGCGTCGCGGATGCCGCCGCCCACCTGGATGGGCAGATCGGGGAAGGCCTGGGCGATGGAGTGGACGACCGCGGCGTTCCGGGGCTGGCCGGCGAAGGCCCCGTTCAGGTCGACGATGTGCAGCCGGCGCGCCCCCGCGCTCACCCAGCGGCCCGCAACTGCCACGGGGTCGTCGGAGAACACCGTCTCGTCTTCCATGCGGCCCTGGCGCAGCCGTACGCACTTGCCGTCCTTCAGGTCGATGGCGGGTATCAGCAGCATGGGACAACCCTGGGTCTGGGGGGCTCTGGCCCCGGGGAGATCGGGCGACTCTTCCGGCAAACAGTAGCCAGACGGCCGCGTTCGTTCAATGCGCCTCGTCCCAGTTGGCGCCGGCGCCCACGTCCACCACCAGGGGCACGCGCAGCTCCGCGGCCCCGGCCATGTGGTCGCGCAGCGCGTCCACGGACTCGGCCACCGATCCCTCGGCGACCTCCAGCACCAATTCGTCGTGCACCTGCATGATCATGCGCGCCGGGAACCGGCTCTCCTCGAGCCACTGATCGACGGCCACCATCGCCCGCTTGATGATGTCGGCGGCGGTGCCCTGCATCGGGGCGTTGATCGCCGTGCGCTCCGCGTACTGGCGCCGCTGGCGGTTGCGCGAGCGGATCTCGGGCAGGTACAGCCGCCGCCCGAACACGGTCTCCACGTATCCCTGCTCGCGCGCCTGCTCGCGGATGGCGTCCATGAACCGGCGCACCCCGGGGTAGCGGGCGAAGTAGCGGTCCACGTAGTCCTGGGCGGCAGCGCGGTCGACGCCGATCTGGCGCGCGAGCCCGAAGGAGGACATGCCGTACATCAGCCCGAAATTGATGGCCTTGGCGGCGCGGCGCTGGTCCTGGGAGACCGCCTCGAGCGGGACCCCGAAGACCTCGGCGGCGGTCGCCCGGTGCACGTCCTCCCCGGCCTCGAAGGCCGCGAGCAGGCGGGCGTCGCCCGAGAGGTGGGCCATGATCCGCAGCTCGATCTGCGTGTAGTCGGCCGAGACCAGCCGATGGCCCGGGGGCGCCACGAAGGCCTGGCGGATGCGGCGCCCCTCGGGGGTGCGCACGGGGATGTTCTGGAGGTTCGGGTCGGAGGAGGAGAGCCGGCCGGTGACCGCGACCGCCTGGTGGTAGCTCGTGTGCACCCGCCCCGTCACCGGGCTCACCCGCTGGGGCAGGGCGTCCGTGTAGGTGGACTTCAGCTTGGTGAGCCCCCGGTGCTCCAGGATCACCTCCGGCAGGCGGTCGAGCGCCGCCAGCTCCTGGAGCACGGACTCCGCGGTGGAGGGTTGGCCGGTGGGGGTGCGCTCGCGCACCGGCAGCTGCAGCTTCTCGAAGAGCACGACCTGGAGCTGGCTCGGCGAGGCCAGATTGAACGACTGTCCGGCGAGCCGCCACGCCTCCTGCTCGAGCTCTGCGATCCGGGCCGCCAGCTCGCCGCTCTGGCGGGCGAGAGCCTCGAGGTCCACGCGCACGCCGTTGCGCTCCATGCGCGAGAGCACCGGCACGAGGGGCATCTCGACCTCGGCGAACAGGCGGGCGAGGGCCGGCTCGGCCTCGAGGCGCGGCCACAGCGTCCGGTGCAGGCGCAGCGTCACCTCGGCGTCCTCCGCCGCGTAGGGGGCGGCCTGGTCCAGGGGGACCCGGTCGAAGCTCAGCTGCGTGCTGCCCTTGCCGGCGACGTCCTCGTAGCGGATGGTGCGGTGCCCGAGGAACTTGAGTGCCATGGAGTCCATGTCGGGGCGGCTCGCGGTGCTGTCGAGCACGTAGGCCTCGAGCATGGTGTCGTAGCGGATGCCGCGCAGCGCCACGCCGTGGCGCGCCAGCACGCTCATGTCGTACTTCAGGTTGTGGCCGACCTTGGCCCGCTCCGCGTCCTCGAGCAGGGGACGGAGTTGCCCGAGGGCCCAGTCCCGCTCGAGCTGGGCGGGGGCACCGGGGTAGTCGTGGGCGAGGGGCACGTAGGCGGCCCGGCCCGGCTCGACCGCGAAGGACACGCCCACCACCTCCGCCTGGACGTAGTCGAGGCTCGTGGTCTCGGTGTCGAAGGCGAAGAGGTCGGCGGCGCGCAGGCGGGCGAGCCAGTTCTGGAAGTCCTCCCGGGTCAGCACGGTGTCGTATTCGGCGGGCGACCTCGGCGGGTCCCCGGCGGTCGCGGGGGCGTCCTTGCCCGGGGGGAGCAGCTCGGCGAGCCAGCCCTTGAACTCCATCCCCGAGAAGAGCTCGCGCAGCCGCCCGGTGTCCGGTGGCCCCATGTGCAGGTCCTCGGGGCCGACGGGGAGCTCCAGGTCGCAGCGCAC
The DNA here is from genome assembly GCA_017999615.1 of Gammaproteobacteria bacterium. Taxonomy (NCBI): domain Bacteria; kingdom Pseudomonadati; phylum Pseudomonadota; class Gammaproteobacteria; species Gammaproteobacteria bacterium. The sequence continues at coordinate 57,536 of JAGNLM010000007.1, forward strand.
CGTGACCAGGTCCCGGGACAGGGGCAGGAGGCCGAGGCTCGCCCGCAGGTTCTCGCCCACCTTGCCGGAGATCTCCCCGGCGTGGGCGACGACGCCGTCGAGCGAGCCGTGCTCCCCCAGCCACTTCGCGGCGGTCTTCGGCCCGACCTTGGGCACGCCGGGGACGTTGTCCACGGGGTCCCCCACGAGGGCCAGGAAGTCCACCATCCGCTCCGGCGGTACCCCGAACTTCGTCGCCACCCCGGCCGGGTCGAGCCGGGTGTTGTCCATCGTGTTGACGAGGGAGACCCGGTCGCTCACCAGCTGGGCCAGGTCCTTGTCGCCCGTCGAGATCACCACCCGGTAGCCGGCGGCCTCGGCGCGCCGGGCGAGGGTCCCGATGACGTCGTCGGCCTCCACGCCCGGCTCGCTGACGAGCGGGAATCCGAGCGCCCGCACCACGTCCTGGAGCGGTCCGACCTGGGCGACGAGCTCCTGCGGCATCGGCTCCCGGTGGGCCTTGTAGTCGGGGAACAGGTCCTCGCGAAAGGTGCGCCCCGGGGCGTCGAAGACCACCGCCGCGTGGGTCGGGTGGTACTCGCTCAGCAGGCGGCGCAGCATGCCGGTCATGCCGTAGACGGCCCCCGTGGGCTGCCCGCCGGAGGTCGTCAAAGAGGGCAGCGCGTGGAACGCCCGGTAGAGGTACGAGGAGCCGTCCACCAGGACCAGGAGGGGATTGTGGGTCATGGCCAGTGCGGGGGGCGGGGGCAGTGTGAGAACATACCATCACCCAGCCCCGAACGGTCATCTCCCATGCGCTCGCTCGCCCGGATCCTGCCCCTCGCCACCGCCGCCCTGCTGGTGTCCAGCCTCGCCGGTGCCCAGGACCCCGCGGCGCCGCCGGTCAGCGTCGAGGGGCCGCCCCTGCCGGAGCGGGTCGAGAGCGGGGAGCCCCTCGAGCCCGAGGTCCGCATCATCCGCCGGGAATACGACATCATCGAGGAATACCGCCAGGGGGGCCGGCTCTACATGGTCCGTGTGGTCCCCCGGGGGGCGCCGCCGTACTACCTCGTGGACTCCGACGGCGACGGCCGGCTCGACACCCACCTGCACGAGGCCGCGCCGGGGGTCCTGATCCCTGCCTGGGTGCTGTTCAGCTGGTGACGGGCGAGTCACCCGCCCTCAGGGTCCGCACGCCCGCCTGAGCCTGAAGTGCAGGGCGCGGGGAGTCAGGGGGGTGGCGAGTCAGGGCGCGGGGGCGGACGACTGGGGGACGCTCGCGTTGTTGATGGCCTCGGCGAGCTCCGCGCGGGCCTCGAGGGCCGAGGTGCGCATCAGGCGCCGCACCATGGCGGCGAGGCTCTGAGCGTCACTGGTCGCGATGACCTGCTTGACCTCCAGCAGGGCGTTCGGGGGGACGCTGAACTCCCTCAGCCCGAGCCCGAGCAGGAGCCGGGTGTAGCGGGGGTTGCCCGCCATCTCTCCGCACATCGCCACCGGAACGCCCGCGCGCCGGCCCGCCCGCAGGGTCTGCTGAACGAGGCGCAGGACCGCCGGGCTCAGCGGGTCGTACAGGTAGTTCACCTCGTCGTCCACGCGGTCGATCGCGAGCGTGTACTGGATCAGGTCGTTGGTGCCGATGGACAGGAAGTCCATGCGGCGCGCGAAGAGGTCTGCGCAGACGGCCGAGGCCGGGACCTCGATCATCGCGCCGATGGGCATGGCCGGGTCGAACGGTACCGACTCGCGCTGGAGCGAGCGCCGGACCTCGGCCAGCAGGGCCAGCACCTGCTGCAGTTCCTGCAGGCCGGAGATCATGGGCACCAGCAGCCGGACGGTGCCGTGGGCCGAGGCCCGCAGGATCGCGCGCAGCTGGTCCCGGAACATCGCCGGCTCCCGCAGGCAGAGGCGGATCGCCCGCAGGCCGAGGGCCGGGTTGGGCGACGGCCGGCCCTCCCGGGGCGAGAGGAAGCCCTTGTCCGCGCCCATGTCGAGGGTGCGGATGGTCACCGCGTCCCCGCGCATCGCCCGGGCCACCGAGGCGTAGGCCTCGTACTGCTCCTCCTCTCCGGGTGGCGTCTCCCGGTTCATGAAGAGGTACTCGGTGCGGTACAGGCCCACGCCCGCCGCGCCCGCGCGGCGCGCACTCTGCACGTCTTCCGGGAGCTCGATGTTGGCCTGCAGCGAGATGTCCTGCCCGTCGACGGTACGCGTCGGCGCCCCGGCGATTTTCTGGCGCGCGGCACGGTGGCGCTGGATGTCGCGCTGACGGCCCTGGTAGAAGCGAATCAGCCGGGGGTCCGGGTCTACCAACAGGACGCCCGCCCGGCCGTCGATGACGACGAGATCGTTCTCCCGCAGGTAGGACCGGGCCTGGTGGAGGCCGACCAGCGCGGGAAGGCGCAGGCTGCGGGCCAGGATCGCCGTATGGGAGGTGGGGCCGCCCAACTCGGTGACGAAGCCCAGGATCCCCTGCTGCTGCAGCAGCACGGCGTCCGCCGGCGTGAGGTCGCGGGCGAAGACGATGGTGCCCGCGAGCCCGCTGTCCCCCGCGTCTGGCCGGGGGCGGTCGTGGCGCAGCAGGATGCGCTGGATGCGCCCCACCACGTGGTCCACATCGTCCCTGCGCGTGCGCAGGTACGGGTCGTCCATCTCCTCGAAGACCGCGACCAGGCTGTCGCGCTGGACCTTCAGGGCCCACTCCGCGTTCCAGCGCCGCTCCCGGATCAGCTCCACCGGGGCCCGGGTCAGCGCGCTGTCCTCGAGCATCAGGAGGTGCGCCTCGAGAAAGGCGGCGATCTCGGCGGGGGTCCCCGGGGGAATGTGCTGACGGACCGACGAGAGCTCGGAACGCGCGGTATCCAGCGCCTGCCGGAAGCGCTCCACCTCGCCCTCGACCTCGAGGGCGTCCAGGGTGTACTCGCTCACCTCCACCTGGCCTTTGTCCGCCAGGTAGAGCCGGCCGATGGCGATCCCCTTGCCAGCGCAGAGACCTTGCAGGGCGAAGGTCACTCCTCCTCCCCGAAGCGGTCGTTGACGAGCCGGACCAGCTCCTCCACGGCGCTGGCGGCATCGGGGCCCCGGGCGAGGAGCTCGATCCGGGTACCCCTGGCCGCGGCCAGCATCATCACGCCCATGATGCTCTTGCCGTTCACGGCCCGCCGGCTGTTGCGCACCTGGATCTCGGCGTCGAAGCGCGAGGCGAGGGTGACGAACTTCGCGGCCGCCCGGGCGTGGATGCCGAGCCGGTTGACCACCGTCACCGTGCGCGTGACCTCCTCAGACATGCTCTTCCGCCTTGGTCTCGAGGATGCCCTTGCGCCCCCCGCTGATGGCCTTGGCCGCGAGCGCGGTGGCGTCGAGGTGGGGGTAGTTCAGCACACGGATGAGCATCGGCAGGTTGAGGCCCGCGATCACGTGCACCCGCCGGCCGTCGCAGAGGCTGCGCGCGATGTTGCTCGGGGTCCCGCCGTACATGTCCGTCAGCACCAGCACCCCCCGGCCCTGGTCGACGGCGTCGACGCGCTGGCGCGCCTGTTCCCGGAGCTCGTCCGGGTCCGCATCGGTGCCCACCCGGATGACCTCGACCGGCAGGGGGCACTTCCCGAGCATGCGCACCGCCACCTCGAGCAGCGACTCCCCGACCTGGCCGTGCGTCACCATGACCAGCCCCACGCTCAACCGGCCCGTATCTCCCGCCTTCGGTGCCTGTGCCGTCATGCCTGGCTCCTGGTCTGCTGCCAGCGGACGAGGGCCTGGACGAGCGCCTCGTCGCCGGCCTCGCTCGCGACCACGGGTTCCAAGGGGTGTCCGTGCCGCTGGGCCGCCTCCCCGATCCGGGCGCTCGGGACGACGAGTGCGACCCGGTCGCGCCAGTGGTGCGGCGGGCGGGGAAAGGCCTCGAAGAGGTGCTCCAGGGACTCGCCGCTGGTGAGGACGACGGCGTCGATCCGGCCGGCCTCGCCGAGCGTCCGCAGCGCCTCGACGTCCACCGGCGGGCGTACCCGGCGGTAAACCTCCGCGTACAGGACCTCCGCCCCCCGGGAGCGCAGGGTGCCGGAGAGCTTCTCCCGGCCCCCGTTGCCGCGGAAGATCACCACGCGCCGCCCCTGGACCCGCTCCGCATGGAGCTCCTCGAGCGCCAGCAGGGACTCGCTGTCGAAGCCGCCGGCCGGGACGAGGTCGGGGGCCCGTGCCTGGGCCTCGAGGGCCTGCGCCGTGGCCTGGCCGATGGCCGCGAGGCGCACGCCGGCGGGTACGCCGCCGCAGGTCTCGCGCAGGAGCGCGAGCCCGTGGTCGACGGCATTCGTGCTCACGAAGACCGCGAGGTCGCAGGTGGCGGCCGCGCGCACCCCGGCGCGGGCGGCGTCGAGGTCGAGGGGCGGCTCGATGGCGAGCAGCGGGAGCCGGACGACCCGGGCGCCGAGGGCTTCGAGCCGCTCGACCATCGGTTCGGCCTGGGCCGCGGGGCGGGTCACCACCACGCCGAGCCCCGCGAGCGGCAAAGGCTCCCGGGCGGCGCCCGCGGCGTTGGTCTCAGTCATCCCCTGCCAGTTCGTGCAGGACCTCCGCCGCACCCCGGGCGAGCAGGTCCTCGGCCAGCGTCTCGCCGAGGGCCCGGGCGGACGCCCAGGGTCCGTCGACGCTCCCACGCACCACGAAGGAGCCATCGGGCCGGCCCACCAGCCCGCGCAGGCGCACGCGCTCCCCGTCGAGCTCCGCGTGGCCGGCGATCGGCACCTGACAGCCACCGGCCAGGCGCGCGTTGAGGGCGCGCTCGGCCTGTACCCGCACCGCGGTCTGCGGGTCGTGCAGCACCGCGATCAGCGCCTCGACCCGGGCGTCGCCGCGCCGGCACTCCACCCCGATGGCGCCCTGGCCGATGGCCGGCAGCAGGACGTCGGGGGAGATGGCCTCGCGGATCCGCTCCGCCGCACCGAGGCGCTTCAGGCCCGCGCTCGCCAGCACGATGGCGTCGTAGACTCCCCGGTCCACCTTCTCCAGCCGGGTGCCCACGTTGCCCCGCAGCGACTCGATGCGCAGGTCCGGGCGCCGCTCCAGGAGCTGGACCTGGCGGCGCAGGCTGGAGGTGCCCACCACCGCCCCCTGGGGCAGGTCGTCCAGGCGCTGGTAGCGCACCGAGACGAAGGCATCGCGCGGGTCCTCGCGCGTCAGCACCACGGGCAGGTGCAGTCCCTCGGGCAGGTCCACCGGCACGTCCTTCATGGAGTGCACGGCGATGTCGACCGAGCCGTCCAGCAGGCCCTGCTCGAGCTCCTTGACAAAGAGCCCCTTGCCTCCCACTTTGGCGAGGGGAACGTCGAGGATTCGGTCGCCCCGGGTGGTCATGGGGACGACTTCTACGGTGAGGCCCGGGTGGGCCTGACGCAGCCGCTCGGCGGCGTGCTCGGCTTGCCAGAGCGCGAGCGGGCTCTTGCGGGTGGCGATGCGCAGGATGTCCATGGGCTGGTGGGCAATGGGGTGTCGAACCCCTCGAAGTGTATGCGCAAGCGTCGACGGAGCAAAGAATGGCCACGGCACCAGCCATGAGCAGGATGCTCGCCGCGGGCTCCCGCGCCCCCTTCGACACCGACCCCTCGCTCGAGCGCCTGGTGCGGGCGTTGCTCGTGGCCGCAGTGGTTCACGCGGCCGTCGTGTTCGGGGTGAGCTTCTCGCCTCCCCCGCGCCCCGCGCCCGGCCCCAGCACTCTGGACGTGATCCTGGTGGCGAGCAGGGCCGAGAAGGCCCCAGACAAGGCGGACTTCCTGGCCCAGGCGAATCAAGAGGGCGGCGGAGAGAGCGAGAAGCCGGAGCGGCCTTCGGTCCCGCTGCCGGCCCCCTTTGTCGGTCCTGAGGCGGTCATTCCGTCTGCCTCGCCACCCCCCCAGCCCACCCCGCCCGAGCCGGAGCCCACCGCGCCGGACCGTGCCGTCCTCACCCAGGCGGTGTCCGAGCACAAGGCGCCCCCGGAGGTCGCGGAGCGCAAGGAACCCCGCCCCGTCCCGCGGCCTCGCCCGGACCGCCGCCCCGAGCCGGCCGTGAAGCCGGCGCCCAACCTCTCCGCCGACCTGCTGGTGGCGCGTAGCCTGGAGATGGCCAGCCTGAACGCGGAGATCGACCGCAAGCTCAAGGCCTACGCCGAGCGCCCGGTGCGCAAGTTCATCAACGCTCGGACCCGGGAATTCAAGTACGCCGCTTACATGGACGCCTGGCGCGCGAAGGTCGAGCGGGTCGGAAACCTGAATTACCCCGACGAGGCGCGCCGCCAGAAGCTCTCGGGCAACCTGCTGCTCGACGTGGCGCTCAGCCCGGATGGGTCAGTGAACGACATCCAGCTGCGCCGTTCCTCCGGCCACAAGGTGCTCGACGACGCGGCGATCCGCATCGTGCGCCTGGCGTCCCCGTTTCCCCCGTTTCCGAAGGACATCGAGCAGGAGGTGGACATCCTGCACATCGAGCGGACCTGGCAGTTCATCGACGGCGGCCAGCTCGTCGCCCGCTGACCCCTCCCGAGGCGTCGGCTTGAGTCCCGCCCGCGGCCGGCCGGATACTATCCCCATGCTCGACCGGGCCGACCTCACCAATCACTTCCTCATCGCCATGCCGAGCCTGATGGACCCGAACTTCCATCAGACCGTGACCTACATCTGCGCCCACAACGAGGAGGGCGCGATGGGGCTGGTCATCAACCGGCCGATGGAGCTGCACCTCTCGGACGTCCTGGAGCAGCTCGACATCGAGGCCACCGCCGAGGCCGTCGCCCACATGCCCGTGTTCGAGGGCGGGCCGGTCCAGCGAGAGCGCGGCTTCGTCATCCACCGCCCCGCCGGGGTCTGGGACGCCGTGCTCCGGGTGACGGACGAGCTCGCGGTGGCCACCTCGCGGGACATCCTGGCCGCCATGGCGCGCGGCGAGGGCCCGCGCCAGACGTTCGTCGCGCTGGGGTATGCCGGCTGGGGCGCGGGGCAGCTCGAGCGCGAGCTGGCGGAGAACGCCTGGCTCAGCGGTCCCGCGGACGTGAGGATCCTGTTCGAGCTGCCGAGCGAGCAGCGCTGGGCGGCCGCCGCCGCCTCCCTCGGTGTGGACCTGACGCTGCTCTCCACCGAGGCGGGCCACGCGTGAGCCACGCGCCCTCCGTCCTCCTCGCCTTCGACTACGGGACGCGCCGCATTGGCGTCGCGGTCGGCGAGACCGTGACCCGCACCGCCCGCCCCCTGGGGCTGGTGTCCGTGCGCCGCAACCGGCCCGACTGGGCGGAGGTGGGGCGGCTCATCGCGGCCTGGCATCCGGCCCGGCTGGTCGTCGGGCTGCCGCTCACGATGGAGGGGGAGGAGCAGGAGGCGAGCGGCGGGGCGCGCCGCTTCGGGCGCCAGCTGGAGGGGCGCTACGGGCTGCCGGTGGACCTGGTGGACGAGCGTCTGACGACGCGCGTCGCACGCCAGGAGATGGCGGACGCGGGGCGCGGCGGGCACGAGCCGGCGGACCCCTTGGCAGCGCAGCTGATCCTGGCGGGATGGTTCGACGCGGGAGGGGAGGCGTGAGCACCTTCGACATCGAGCGTCTGCTCGACCAGATGGCGGTAGACCTGCGCCGCCTGCTGGCGGCCGAGGGGCGCGACCGGCCCCTGATGGTGGGGATCCGCACCGGCGGGGTCTGGGTGGCCGAGCGCCTGCACGAGCGCCTCGGCATCGAGGCGCCCCTCGGCGAGCTGAGCATCAACTTCTACCGGGACGACTTCACCCGGATCGGACTCCACCCCCGGGTCGAGCCCTCGAGCCTGCCCTTCGACGTGGACGACCGCCACATCCTGCTCGTGGACGACGTGCTCCAGACGGGGCGCACGATCCGGGCGGCGTTGAACGAGATCTTCGACTACGGACGGCCGGCCAGCGTGACGCTCGCGGTCCTGGCCGACCGCGGGGGGCACGAGTTGCCCGTGCGGGCGGACGTCACCGGCGCGACCGTGCGCCTGGGGCCGGGGGAGCACCTGAAGCTGACCGGCCCCGAGCCGCTCGCCCTGGAGATTCTGGGGCCCCGCTAGGCGGGTGGTATCCCCGGGAGAGGAGAGTATGCGGCCGAGTCTACAGGTCGACGAGAACGGGCGGCTGAAGCACTTCCTCTCCACCGAGGGGCTCTCCGCGCCCATCCTGACCCAGATCCTCGACACCGCCGAGTCCTTCGTCGGCGTGGGGGAGCGGGCGGTCAAGAAGGTCCCCCTGCTGCGCGGGAAGACCATCGTCAACCTCTTCTTCGAGCCGAGCACGCGCACCCGCACGACCTTCGAGCTCGCGGCCAAGCGGCTCTCCGCCGACCTCCTGAACATCAACATCGCCGCCTCCTCGGCGACCAAGGGCGAGAGCCTGCTCGACACCCTGCGCAACCTGGAGTCGATGCACTGCGACATGTTCGTGGTGCGCCACCCGGAGAGCGGCGCCGCCCACTTCATCGCCCAGCACGCCGCCCCCCACGTGAGCGTGCTCAACGCCGGCGACGGCTCGCACGCCCACCCGACCCAGGCGCTGCTGGACATGTTCACCATCCGACGGCTGCGCGGGGACTTCTCCAGGCTGCGGGTGGCCATCGTCGGCGACATCCTGCACTCGCGCGTCGCCCGCTCCGAGATCCACGCCCTCACCACGCTGGGGGCGGCGGAGATCCGGGTGGTGGCGCCCCGCACGCTCGTTCCGTCCCAGGTGGAGGGCCTCGGGGTGCGCGTGTTCCACGACATGCAGTCGGGGCTGAAGGACGTAGACGTCATCGTGATGCTGCGTCTGCAGAAGGAGCGGATGCAGGGCGGGCTGCTGCCGAGCGAGCACGAGTACTTCCGGTTCTACGGCCTGACCCGCGAGCGTCTGGCCCTCGCCCGCCCCGACGCACTGGTGATGCACCCGGGGCCCCTGAACCGGGGGGTGGAGATCGCCTCGGACGTGGCCGACGGGCCGAGCTCCGTCATCCTCCAGCAGGTGGGGTACGGGATCGCGGTCCGCATGGCGGTGATGTCCATCATCCTCGGGAGCCACGCGGCGGGGTCCGCGGGGGGGGGACACTGATGCGCCTGACCGTACGCGGGGGCCGGGTCGTCGACCCGGCGAGCGGCATCGACCGCGTGGCGGACCTCCACGTGGCCAAGGGCCGGGTGGTGGGGCTCGGCGAACTCCCGGAGGGATTTACCGCCGACCGGGTCGTCGATGCGGCGGGTCTCGTGGTGTGCCCTGGCCTGGTCGACCTGCGCGCGCGGCTGCGCGAGCCGGGTCTGGAGACCAAGACCACGATCGCCCAGGAGACCCGCGCTGCGGCGGCGGGCGGGATCACCACGCTCTGCTGCCCGCCGGACACCGAGCCGGTCGTGGACACGCGCGCGGTGGTGGAATTGATCCACCAGCGCGCGGCCCGCGCCGGTATGGCCCGGGTCGAGGTGGTGGGCGCGCTGACCCAGGGGTTGGGGGGGCAACGCCTGGCGGAGATGGGCGGGCTGCAGAAGGCGGGGTGCGTCGGGGTCGGCAACGCCAGCCAGCCGGTGACGAGCACCGAGGTGATGCGGCTCGCGATGCAGTACGCGGCGACCTTCGGCCTGACCGTCTTCCTCGAGCCCCAGGACCCCTGGCTGTCCGCGGGACGCAACGCCCACGACGGCGCCATGGCGACCCGCCTCGGGCTTTCCGGGGCACCGGAGTGCGCCGAGACCGTCGCCCTGGCGCGGGATCTCCTCCTGGTGGAGGCGACCGGCGTGCGGGCGCACTTCGGGCACCTCTCCACCGCGCGGGGAGTCCAGATGGTCGCCGAGGCCCAGGCCCGCGGCCTGCCGGTGACCGCCGACGTGGGCGTCCACCACCTGTACCTGACCGACGCGGACCTCTCCGGTTTCGACGCCCGCTGCCACGTCTGCCCGCCGCTGCGCACCGGGGCGGACCGGGAGGGACTGCGGGCGGGGGTGGCCCGCGGGACCCTCGGGGCCGTCACCTCCGACCACCAGCCGCACGAAGTGGACGCCAAGCAGAACCCCTTCGGCGCGACCGAGGTGGGGATCTCGGGTCTCGAGACCCTGCTCCCGCTGGTGCTGAGGCTGGTGGCGGAGGGGGTCACCGACCTGAGCGGCGCCCTCGCGACGGTAACCTCGGGGCCGGCCCGCATCCTGGGTCTCGACCGGGGCACCCTGGCGCCCGGCCGGATCGCGGACATCTGCGTCTTCGACCCGGAAGGTCAGTGGGTGGTGACGGAGGAGTCCCTCGTCAGCCGGGGCCACAACACCCCGTTCCTCGGGTGGGAGATGAAGGGCCGGGTCGTCTGCACGCTGCTCGCCGGCCGCGCAGTCTTCGAGCGTCCCCGCGTGCGCGGGACCTGAGCATCCACCGGGTACCTGCATGACCCGCCGGCGGACACCCGTATGACCCACCGCGCCAGCATCGCTGTCGAGGCGGCGGAGGTCCTGACCCACACGGCCTGGCCGGGTGGCCAGTACGTGCTGACGGTGCGGGCCCCGCGCGCCGCGAGCCGTGCCCGGCCCGGGCAGTTCGCCCACATCGCCGTGGGTGACGGCATCGCGATGCGCCGCCCCATCTCGATCCTGTCCGCCGACCGCGAGGCGGGAACCCTGGGGTTCCTCTACAAGGCCGTGGGCACGGGCACCGCGGCCCTCGCGCGCCGCCAGCCCGGTGAGCGGCTGAGCCTGATGGCGCCCATCGGTACGCCCTTCGCGCCGCACCCGGGGCGCCCCCGCCCCCTGATGCTGGGCGGAGGGGTGGGTATCCCACCGATGCTGTTCCTCGCCACGCAGTTGCGGGCAGAGGCCTCGCCAGGCGTCCGTCCCCTGGTGCTGATGGGCTCCGAGGTGCCGTTCCCCTTCGCGACCGTCGCCTCGCGCCTGCCGGTCCCCGGCGTCGCCCCGCAGATCCAGGAGGCCCTGGGCGAACTCGAGGCCATCGGGGTTGCGAGCCGTCTCGCGAGCCTGCAGGGCTACCCCGGCTGCCACCGCGGTTACGTCACCGAGATTGCCCGGTCCTGGATCGAAGCCCTCACGCCTGCGGAGCGCACGGAGGTCGAGGTCTTCGCCTGCGGCCCCCACCCCATGCTCGTGGCGGCTGCGCGCCTCGCCCGGGAGCACGGCCTGCCCTGCCAAGTCTCGCTGGAGGAGTACATGGCCTGTGGGGTGGGCGCCTGCGCCGGCTGCGTCGTGCGCATCGAGACACCCGAAGGCCCCGCGATGAAGCGGGTCTGTGTCGACGGCCCCGTCTTCGACGCCCGGGTGGTCTTCGGCTGAGGCCCTGTCCGGGACCGCACGCCGACGTGCAGCGTGCACGCCGATGGCCCGTGCCCTGCAGGCTATCCGAAGTTGATCTTCGCCTCGAGGTTCGCGCGCGAGTCGGCGTTGTTCAGCGCCTCCTCGAGCGAGATCCGCCCCTCCCGGTACAGGCGGAAGAGCGACTCGTCGAAGGTCTGCATCCCCTTGGCCCCGCTCGCGGCCATCGCCTCGCGCAGCTCGTCGATGTTGCCCTTGAGGATCAGTTCGGCAATGTGCGGCGTGTTGATCATCACCTCGATCGCCGCCACCCGCCGGTTGTCGACCCCCATCACCAGGCGCTGGGAGATCACCGCGCGCAGGTTGAGGGAGAGGTCCATGAACAGCTGCTTGTGCAGGGACTGGGGGAACAGATTGATCACGCGCTCCATCGCCTGGTGGGCGTTGTTCGCGTGAAGCGTCGAGAGCGCCAGGTGCCCCGTGTTGCACAGCTCGAGGGCCGCTTCCATGGTGGGCTGGTCGCGGATCTCGCCGACGAGGATCACGTCGGGCGCCTCCCGCAGGGAGCTGCGCAGGGCGCTGCGGTAGGAGAGGGTGTCGACGCCGATCTCACGCTGGTTGACGATGGCCTGCTTGTTCGAGTGCACGAACTCGATGGGGTCCTCGATCGTGAGGATGTGGCAGGACTGGCTGGCGTTGCGCTGGTCCAGCATCGCGGCGAGGGTGGTCGACTTGCCCGATCCGGTGGCCCCCACCATGAGGATCAGGCCGCGCTTGTGCATGACGATGTCGCCGAGCACGGGCGGCAGCTTCAGCTCCTCGATCGTCGGGATCTTCGACGGGACCAACCGCAGCACCATCGAGACCTCCCCGCGCTGGCGGAACACGTTCACGCGATAGCGGGCCGAGCCGTCCGGGAGGGAGATGGCGAAGTCGCACTCGAGCTCGCGCTCGAAGTCCTGGATCTGTGCGTCGGTCATGATCCCGTAGGCCGCGGCCCGGGTCATCTCTCCGGACAGGACCGTCTTGCCGACCGGGCGGGACTGGCCCTCGATCTTGATCTTGACCGGAGCGCCTGCGGAGAAGAACACGTCCGAGGCGCTCTTCTCGACCATCAGCTTGAGATAGGGTGTGATGTCCATGGGAAATGTGCGCCCCGCTCAGGCCGCGGGGGGTGTCCCGCGCGGCCCGGCCCGGCCCGGCGCCTGCAGTGCGTCCTCAGAGGAGCGTCCGCGAGGCCGCGGAGCGCTGGTGGATGATGCCGCTCTCCTCGGTCTTCACCTCGAGGGAGAGGCTGCCCAGCTCGCCGAGCATGTCCCGCCCCTTGGCCTCCTTGCCCTCGAGCTTGATCCGCAGGCGCAGCTCGTTCGCGGAGTCGGCGTTGCGCAGCGCCTCTTCCAGCGTGATCTTGTCCGCCTCGTAGAGGTCGAAGAGGGCCATGTCGAACGTCTGCATGCCGAGCTCCTTCGAGCGCTGCATGATTGCCTTCAGCTCGTGGATCTCGCCCTTCAGGATCAGGTCCGAGATGAGCGGGGTGTTCAGCATGATCTCGAAGGCGGCGACGCGGCCCTGGCCGTCCACCGTGCGCAGGAGGCGCTGGGACACGACGGCCTTCAGGTTGAGCGAGAGGTCCATCAGGAGCTGGGCCCGGCGCTCGTCCGGGAAGAAGTTGATGATGCGGTCCAGCGCCTGGTTGGCGCTGTTGGCGTGCAGGGTCGCCATGGCCAAGTGCCCGGTCTCGGCGAACTGGATGGCGAACTCCATGGTCCGGCGGTCCCGGATCTCGCCAAGCAGGATGACGTCCGGCGCCTGACGCAGGGTGTTCTTGAGCGCGATGCCCCAGTCTTCCGTGTCCACCCCCACCTCGCGCTGCGTGACGATGCAGTTGCGGTGCGGGTGCACGAACTCGATCGGATCCTCGATGGTGATGATGTGGCCGTGGGAGTTCTCGTTGCGGTAGTCGATCATCGCCGCGAGGCTGGTCGACTTGCCGGTGCCGGTTCCGCCGACCATGATGACGAGGCCGCGCTTCGTCATCACGATGTCCTTCAGGATTTCGGGCAGGCCGAACTTCTCGAACGTCGGCGGCGTGGTCTCGATGGTGCGCAGCACCAGCCCGGCGGACCCGCGCTGCACCATGGCGTTGACGCGGAAGCGCCCGATCCCCTGGGGGGCGATGGCGAAGTTGGACTCCTTGGTCGCCTCGAACTCCTTCAGCTGGCGGTCGTTCATGATGGCGTGCGCCATCGTGCGGGTGTTCTCCGCCGTGAGGGGCTTCTTCGAGACCGGCTGCACCTTGCCGTGCACCTTGATCGCGGGGGGGAAGCCCTCGGTGATGAAGAGATCGGAGCCCTGCTTCTGGACCATGAGCCGGAGCAGGTCCAGCATGAACTTGATTGCCTGGTCGCGTTCCATGGGCGCCTCGGTCTCAGAAGTTGTCTTTGTTGGCCGCGCGCTTGCGCGCCTCTTCGCGGCTCACCAGACCCTTGCGCGAGAGCTCCTGCAGGTTCTGGTCGAGGGTCTGCATCCCGAACTGCTGGCCGGTCTGGATCGCCGAGTACATCTGGGCAATCTTGTTCTCGCGGATGAGGTTCCGGATGGCCGGCGTGCCGATCATGATCTCGTGGGCCGCGATGCGACCCCCGCCGATCTTCTTCAGCAGCGTCTGGGAGATGACCGCGCGCAGGGACTCCGACAGCATCGCCCGGATCATGTCCTTCTCGGCCGCAGGGAACACGTCGACGATGCGGTCGATGGTCTTGGCCGCGGAGCTGGTGTGCAGGGTTCCGAAGACCAGGTGGCCGGTTTCCGCCGCGGTGAGCGCGAGCCGGATGGTCTCCAGGTCGCGCATCTCGCCCACCAGGACGATGTCCGGGTCCTCGCGCAGGGCCGAGCGCAGCGCTTCGTTGAAGCCGAGCGTGTCGCGGTGCACCTCACGCTGGTTGATGAGGCACTTCTTGCTCTCGTGCACGAACTCGATCGGGTCCTCGATGGTGAGGATGTGCCCGTACTCCGAGTTGTTCTTGTAGTCGATCATCGCCGCGAGCGTGGTCGACTTGCCGGAGCCGGTGGGGCCGGTGACGAGCACGACGCCCCGGGGGTTGTCGGAGATCTGCTTGAAGATCGAGGGGGCGTTCAGGTCCTCGAGGGTCAGGATCTTCGACGGAATCGTGCGGAAGACCGCGGCCGAACCGCGGTTCTGGTTGAATGCGTTGACGCGGAAGCGGGCGAGCCCCGGGATCTCGAAGGAGAAGTCCGTCTCCAGGAACTCCTCGTAGTCCTTGCGCTGCTTGTCGTTCATGATGTCGTACACGAGGTCGTGCACGACTTTGTGCTCGAGGGCCGGGACGTTGATGCGGCGGATGTCCCCGTCGACGCGGATCATGGGGGGCAGGCCGGCCGACAGGTGCAGGTCCGAGGCCCCGTTCTTCACCGAAAATGCGAGCAGCTCACCGATATCCATGGACAGTCGACACCCCGTTGCGGGCCTCGCGCCGGCAGGCGCAACCGAAGGACGGTATCGGCCAGGCGCGGTCGAAGTATAGTCCCAACGGTCCGCGGGCAGGGTCTTGCGCCCGGGCCCGCGGCGGGTCGATTCCGGGCGCTGGGGCCCTGGGAGGTGGCGTGATGCAGGACGTAGCAGCGGCGTTGCAGGCGGTGCACACACGGGTCCGGGCGGCGGAGGAGCGCTTCGGGCGCGTGCCCGGCTCGGTGGCGCTCCTCGCGGTCAGCAAGACCCGCCCCCCGGAGGACCTCCGGGCGGCCTTCGTCGAGGGGCAGCGGGCCTTCGGCGAGAACTACGTGAGCGAGGCCCTCGGGAAGATGGCATCCCTCGGGGACCTGGCGATCGAGTGGCATTTCATCGGCCCGGTCCAGTCCAACAAGACCCGCCCCATCGCCGAGCGCTTCGCGTGGGTCCACAGCGTGGACCGGGAGAAGGTCGCCCGGCGGCTGGCGGAGCATCGCCCCGCGGGGCTGCCTCCCCTCCAGGTTTGCGTGGAGGTGAACGTGAGCGGGGAGGAGAGCAAGTCCGGGGTGGCGCCGGGCGAGCTGCCGGCGCTGGCGCGCACGGTGGCTGCACTCCCGCGGCTGCGCCTGCGGGGGCTGATGGCCGTGCCCGCGCCCGAGGAGGACTTCGAGCTCCAGCGCCGGGCGTTCCGGCGCCTGCGGGAGCTCTTCGAGGGGCTCCGGGGCGAGGGCCTCCCGCTCGACACCCTGTCCATGGGCATGAGCGGCGACCTGGAGGCGGCGGTGGCCGAGGGCGCGACCCTGGTGCGGGTGGGCACGGCGATCTTCGGTCCGAGGTGAGCCGGACTCCGTGCTATGCTCGCGCACTCGCGCGGGAGGGCGCCATGAGCAGGCAGGTCATCGCGTTCATCGGTGGCGGCAACATGGCCGCCAGCCTAGTCGGGGGGTTGGCCGCCGGAGGGTGGCCGCCATCGGACATCCGCGTCGCGGAGCCGCGGGCCGAGCGGCGCGCGGAGCTGACGGGGCGCTACCCTATCGACGTCCTCAGCGACAACGGGGACGCGGTCGCGGGGGCCTCCGTGGTGGTGCTGGCGGTCAAGCCCCAGGTGCTGCGCGCGGTGACGGCCGCGCTCGGGCCCCGGCTGCGGGAGCAGGGGGCGCTCGTCATCTCCATCGCCGCGGGTGTGCGCGAGCCTGACATCCGCCGCTGGCTCGGCTACGACGCGCCGGTCGTGCGCACCATGCCCAACACGCCCGCGCTGGTGCGCAGCGGGGCGACCGCACTCTTCGCCAACCCCTTCGTCAGCCCCGCCCAGCGCGACCTCGCCGAGTCGGTCCTGCGCGCCGTGGGCATGACCCTGTGGGTCGAGGACGAGGCCCTGATGGACGTCGTGACGGCGCTCTCCGGGAGCGGGCCCGCCTACTTCTTCCTGGTGATGGAGATGCTGGAGGAGGCGGGGGTGAGCCTCGGGCTGGAGCGGGAGACGGCCCGGCTGCTGACGCTCGAGACCGCGCTCGGCGCGGCCCGCATGGCGATCGAGTCGAGCGAGGACCCGGCCACCCTGCGGGCGCGGGTGACCTCTCCCGGGGGCACCACGGAGCGCGCCGTGGCGCGCCTGGAGGCCGCCGGCGTGCGGGCCGCCTTCCGGGAGGCGGTCGCGGCCGCCCGGGCGCGGTCGGCGGAGCTCGGTGAGAGCCTGGGGGCGGACCGGTGAGGGACTCCTACCTGACGGACGCCCTGGCGTTCCTCGTCACCACCGTCTTCGACCTCTACATCCTGGTGGTGATGCTGCGCTTCCTGTTCCAGTGGGTGCGCGCGGACTTCTACAACCCGGTCTCGCAGTTCGTGGTGCAGCTCACCAACCCGCCGCTGCGCTTCCTGCGGCGCTTCGTCCCGGGGCTCGGGGGCGTGGACCTGGCGGCGCTGGTGCTGATGCTCGCGCTCAAGTTCCTGGAGCGCTGGGTCGTGCTGGGCATCCAGGGGGTGGGGGCGGGCCCCGCGGCGGCCCTGGTCCTGGCCGTCGCGGACCTGGTCGACCTGGCCATCAGCGTCTTCATGGTGTCGGTCCTGGTCCAGGTGCTCCTCAGTTGGGTGGCGCCGAACACCTACAACCCGGCGGTCGGGCTCATCCGTGACCTGAACGCCCCGCTCAACCGGGTGACGCGGCGCATCCTGCCGCCCGTCTCGGGCTGGGACCTGTCGCCCATCCTCATCCTGGTCGTCCTGCAGCTCGCCTCCCTGCTCGTGGTGGCCCCGGTCCGCGACCTGGGCCGCTCCCTGCTGTGACGGTTCCTGCCTGGTGCCGGCACGAGGGCGGGGCCCTCGTGCTGGCGCTGCGCGTCCAGCCGCGGGCGAGCCGGGACGAGGTGATGCCCCCCCTCGGTGACCGCCTGAAGGTGCGGATCACCGCGCCGCCCGTCGAGGGCGCGGCCAACGCCCACCTGACGAGGTTCCTCGCCGAAGAGTTCGGGGTCCCGGCCTCCCGGGTCGAGGTCATCGCCGGGCACGCGGGCCGGGAGAAGCGGGTGCGCGTCACCGGCCCCCGCCGCCGCCCCCCCTGGCTCCCGGAGCCCTGCCTCCCCGGCTAGGGCGCTGGGGGAAGGTGCCCCGCCGCGCCGCCTCAGGTCCCGTACCGCTCCCGGTAGGCCCGGACGTCCGCGAGGACCTGGCTCATGCCGGGCTGACCCTCCAGCCACGTGATCAGCTGGTCCAGCGCCACGATGCTGCGCACGGGGATGCCGAAGCGCTGCTCGACCTCGGCGACCGCCGACTGCGGGCCGGTGCCTCGCTCCTGCCGGTCGAGGGCGATGCAGACACCGGCGACGCGCGCCCCGGACGACTCGATCAGGTCGACCGATTCCCGCACGGAGGTGCCCGCGGAGATGACGTCGTCCAGGACCAGCACGCGCCCGGACAGCGGGGCGCCGACCACCCGGCCGCCCTCGCCGTGGTCTTTCGCCTCCTTGCGGTTGAAGGCGAAGGGCACGTCGCGCTCGTGCTGCTCGGCGAGCGCCACCGCGGTGGCCGCGACCAGGGGGATGCCCTTGTAGGCGGGGCCGAACAGCATGTCGAACCCGATGCCCCAGTCGACGACCGCCTGGGCATAGGCCCGGCCGAGCTGCGCCAGGGCCGCGCCGGTGTTGAACAGACCGGTGTTGAAGAAGTAGGGGCTCTCGCGCCCCGACTTCAGGGTGAATCGCCCGAACCGCAGCACCTCGCGGCGCAGGGCGAGCTCGACGAACGCGCTCTGGTAGCTCTTCATCGCGACCTCGGGGGTGGTGACCGCGGGAGTCTAGCCGATGTGCCCGCGGGCGGTCCCGCGCGGCGCCGGGCGCCGGAACGGGCCCGTTGGGCCGAGGCGGGTCGAACCGCTAGACTGGTACCCCGTGCCCCCGAGGCACTGCCCCGAACCGTTGCCCGTACCCGAGCCAGCACCCGAGCCAGCACCCCACCCGGCACGCCAGCCCTGAGTCCCCGATGCCCGAGCCCCTGCAATTGATCTCCGCCGCCCTCGTGGGCCTCCTGGGCGGCGTGCATTGCGTGGGCATGTGCGGCGGGGTCGTCGGGGCGCTCGCGTTCACGCTTCCGCCCGAGCGCCGGGCGTCCCTGGGGCGGACGCTGCCGTACCTGCTCGCCTACAACGCCGGGCGGATCACGAGTTACGTCCTGGCCGGTGCCGCTTTCGGGGCCCTCGGGGCGGCGGCGGTCTCCGGTCTGGGGGGGCTCAAGCTCGCCGAGGCGGCGCTCTCGGTGCTGGCCGGGGCGTTCATGGTCGTACTCGGCCTGTACCTCGCGGGGTGGTGGCAGGGCCTCGCCCGTCTGGAGCAGGCCGGGAGCCACCTCTGGCGGCGGCTGCAACCCCTCGGGCGGCGGCTGGTGCCCGTGCGCTCGGCCCGGGACGCCTGGCTGCTCGGGGTGGTCTGGGGCTGGCTCCCCTGCGGCCTGGTCTACAGCGTGCTGGTGTGGGCGCTCTCCGCCGGCTCGGCGGCCGGGGGCGCGCTCCTGATGGCGAGCTTCGGCCTGGGCACGCTGCCGACGCTGCTCGCCCTGGGGGCTGCGGCGGCGCGGCTCACGCCGCTCCTCCAGCGTCCTGCGGTGCGCGCCTTGGCCGGGGCGCTGGTGGCGGCTTTTGGGGTGGTGCAACTCTGGCGGGGCCTCGCGGGCCTCTGACGGGGAAGGGGACCGCCCGGGGCGGGGCAGGCTCAAAGGACGCCGGGGCCTGCCGACTAAGGGGCCTGCCGACTAACTGAGGTCACGCGTGTGAGGATCCTCCCATGAATCGGACGCCTGCGTGGGCCCGCTGGATCGGCCTCTCGGTGATGGTCTGCCTGGGCCTGCCCGTCGTCGCCGCGGGCCCCCGCGCCCCCGGCCCCGCCATCAAGTGCTGGGTCAACAAGGACGGCCTGCGGGAGTGCGGCAACGTGGTGCCCCCCGAGTACACCCAGGGCGGCCACTCGCAGGTCACGCGCGCCGGCACGGTCCGGGAGGTGGAGGGCGCGAAGACCCCCGAAGAGGTGGCGGCCGAGCGCCAGCGCGCCGAGGCCGAGCAGGCGGACCGCCAGCGTGCCTCCGAGCGGGCGGCCCAGGACCGGGTCTTGCTGCACACCTTCACCACGGAGGAGGACCTGGTGCTCACCCGTGACGGCAAGCTTGCGGTGATGGAGTCCCGGGTTCGTCTCCTGGAGGGGCGCATCGCCGACCTCGAGAAGAATCATCACCAGCTGCAGGAGCAGGCGGCCCTGGAGGAGCGGGCCGGCAAGTCGATGTCCGCCAGTCTGCGCGAGGACCTGCTCCAGGTAGACCGCCAGATCGCCGACCACCGCCAGTTCGTCGCGGACCAGCGGCGCGAGCAGGGCGAGATCCGGTCGAAGTTCGAATCCGACGTGCAGCGCTTCCGGGCCCTGAAGAGCGGCGCCGTCAAGCCGGGCGACCCCTAGGGGGGCCACCGCGGGCCCTACAGGGCGAGCCTCCCCTGCAGGGCGCGCAGGCGCGCCCTGCGCACGGCCCAGTCCGGCATGTGGGCCGCCACCAGCCCCCAGAAGGCGCGCGAGTGGTTCAGGTGGCGCAGGTGGCAGAGCTCGTGGAGCAGCACGTAGTCCACCAGGGCGGAGGGCACCAGCAGCAGCCGCCAGTTCAGGCTGATGGTCCCGAGGCTCGAGCAGCTGCCCCAGCGCGTGCGCTGGCCGCGGACGACGACCCGGGATGGCCGCAGGCCGAGGGGCTGTCCGATGGCCGCCAGCCGGGCCGGCAGCTCCCGGCGCGCCTCGCCCCGCAGCCAGTGCTCGAGGGCGGCCCGCAGCGTCGTCTCGCCGGCGTCCGGCGCCGAGAGTTGGAGCTCGGCGCCTGCGCGGCGCACCACGGTCCGCGCCCCCGTCCTCACCCGCAGGGTCAGCGTCTCGTCGAGCAGCGGCAGCGGGGCCCCGTCGACCAGGGGGGTGCGGCTCACGGGGGAAAGAGCGCCGTGGAGAGCACGCGCCACTGATCGTCCCAGGTCTCGAGGGGCGAGCGCTGGAAGCGGCTGCGCGCGAACTGGACCAGGCGGCCCTCCACGACCGCCACGAGCAGCCCCGCGACCGCGGGCACCGGCGCGGGCCAACGTCTCCCCGTCGCGGCCTCCGCCTCGCGCAGGACCTGCTTCACCTGGGTCTCGATCCGGTTGAAGAACTGCACCGAGCGCTGCTGCAGGCGCTCGTGCTCGCCCACCAGGGCGTCGCCGAGCAGGACCCGGGTGATCCCGGGGTTGCGCTCGGAGAAGCCCAGCACGAGGCGGAGCACGCGGTCGCAACGGGCCTTCGGGTCCGGCTCCTCGGCCAGGATCCGCGTGACCAGGCTGAACACCGAGTCCTCGGCGAAGGCGATCAGGGCCTCGAACATCTTGGCCTTGCTCGCAAAGTGCCGGTACAGTGCCGCCTCCGAGACACCCACCACGGCGGCGAGGCGTGCGGTGGTGATGCGGTCGCCCGGGCTCGTCTCCAGCTCCCGGGCGAGCGCCTCGAGGATCTGCTGGCGCCGGGGCGGGTGCCCTTCCGGGTGCCCCTCGAGGATCACCCGGCGGGCCCCCGGGACCCGCGGATGATGGTGCCGACGCCTTCGTGGGTGAAGATTTCGAGCAGCACGGCGTGCTCGACCCGCCCGTCGATGATATGGGCGGCGCGCACGCCCGCGCGGATGGCCTCGAGCGCGCAGCGCACCTTGGGCAGCATGCCGCCCGAGATGGTGCCCTCGGCGATGAGGGCGTCCACCTGGGGACCGTCGAGGCCGGTCAGCACGTTGCCCTCGGCGTCGAGCACGCCCCGCGTGTTCGTGAGCAGGATGAGCTTCTCCGCGCTCAGGGTCTCGGCGAGCTTGCCCGCCACGAGGTCGGCGTTGATGTTGTAGGCGTGCCCCTCCTCGCCGACCCCGATGGGCGCGATCACCGGGATGAAGTTCCCCCGCACCAGCATGTCCACCACGGCCGTGTCGATGCTCGCGACCTCGCCCACGTGCCCGATGTCGATGATCTCGGGTGCCTGCATCTCGGGGGTCTTGCGGGTGACCCGCAGCTTGCGGGCGTGGATGAGCCCGCCGTCCTTGCCGGTGAGCCCCACCGCCGCCCCGCCGTGGCGGTTGATGAGGCTCACGATCTCCTTGTTCACCAGCCCGCCGAGGACCATCTCCACCACGTCCATGGTCTCGCTGTCGGTGACGCGCATCCCGTCGACGAACTGGCTCTGCTTGCCGATGCGTGCGAGCAGCTGTCCGATCTGCGGACCGCCCCCGTGGACCACGACGGGGTTGATGCCCACCAGCTTCATCAGCACCACGTCCCGGGCGAAACCGCTCTTCAGGGCCTCGTCGACCATGGCGTTGCCGCCGTACTTGATGACGATGGTCTTGCCGGTGAAGCGCTGGATGTAGGGCAGGGCCTCGGTGAGGACCCGGGCGATCTGCATCGCGTCGGCCTGGCTGAGGGACATGGGGTGGCTCCGTCCTGTGGTCGGATCAGAAGGGCAGCTGCAGCTCCGGGTCGACCGCCCGCAGCGCGGCCGCGAAGCGGCCCTGGATGCGCCGCAGGGCCGCGTCGTCGTCGCCCTCGAAGCGCAGCACCAGGGCCGGCGTGGTGTTGGAGGCCCGCACCAGGCCCCAGCCGTCGGGCCAGTCGGCCCGCAGGCCGTCCAGGGTGGTGAGCCGGGCCCCCTCGAAGGCGTCGCCCCTGAGCCGGGAGAGCAGCTCGAGGGCCGCGCGGGGGCTCATGGGGACCCGCAACTCCGGGGTCGCCGACCCGGTGGGCAGCTTGGCGAACACGGCGGCGGGGGGCGCGCCGCGTCCCCGCAGGATCTCCATCAGGCGCGCGCCGGCGTAGAGGGCGTCGTCGAAGCCGTACCAGCGGTCCCGGATGTAGACGTGCCCGCTCAGCTCGCCGCCGAGGGGAGCGCCGGTCTCGCGCATCTTGGCCTTCATGTACGCGTGCCCGGACCTGCAGACGACCGGCTTGCCGCCGAGCTTGGCGATGACCTTGCCCAGGCGCGCGCTCGACTTGACGTCGTAGACCACGGGCGCGCCGGGGTTGCGGGAGAGCACGTCGAAGGCGTAGAGCATGAGCAGGCGGTCCGGCCACACGACCGAGCCCTGCCCGTCGACCACGACCAGCCGGTCGCCGTCTCCGTCGAAGGCGATCCCGAGGTCCGCCCGGCTCTCGCGCACGACGCGGACGAGCTCCCCCAGGTTCTCCGGCTGGGTCGGGTCGGGCGCGCCGTACGGGAGCGCCCCGTCCACCTGGCAGCGCACCTCGACGACGTCGTGCCCGAGCGCCCGGTAGAGCCGCGCAGCCAGCTCCCCGGCGACCCCGCCCGCCCCGTCGACCGCCACCCGGTAGGCGCCGCCGAGCGCCGCGGGGATGTCCTCGGTCACCCGGCGGATGTACTCCGCGTCCATCTCGAGGGACTGCACGGAGCCGACGCCCGTGACCAGGTCGCCCGCCTCGAGCCGCTGGCGCAGGGCCGCGACCGCCGGACCGGCGAGGGTCTCGTCGCCGAGCACGACCTTGAAGCCGTTGTAGGCGGGCGGGTTGTGGCTGCCGGTCACCATCACCCCGCTGTGGGTGTCCAGGTACTCGGCGGCGAAGTACAGGACCGGGGTCGGGACCTGGCCCACGTCGATGACGTCGCGCCCGCTCTCCACCAGTCCCTCGATCAGGGCCTGCGCGAGCTCGAAGCTCGAGGCCCGGCCGTCGCGCCCCACCACGAGGGCCTGCTGACCGCGGTCGTAGGCCTCGCTCCCGACGGCCCGGCCGATGGCCCTCGCCGCGGCGGCGTCGAGGGTGTCACCGACCACCCCGCGGATGTCGTAGGCGAGGAAGATCGAGGCGTCCGGCAGGCCCTTCTTCTCCGTGGGGCCGGGCGGGGTCTGCGGTTCGAGCCGCTCCGCGGAGGAGATTTCCTCCACGGTGAGGAGCGGGGGCGGTCCCTCGGGCTGGTGCTGCGAGGACGGCCGGTCCGCCTCGAATGGCGCGCCGGTGTCGGCGGGCTCCAGGTGCGCCTGCTCCGCGGCTTGCGCCAGCCGGCGCCGGCGGACCTCCCAGGCGATGACGGCCCCCGTTAACAGCGACAGGGCAACGGCCCCCGCCACCCAGACCCAGGGCCCCGTCGCGCCGGACTCCCCCGTCTCCGGGGCGCGGACGGCCCCCGGGACGCGGTAGGCAACCCGCCAGGCGGTGCCCGGGATCTCCCGGGCCAGCGCGGGCGCCGTGGAGGGGTTCCCCCGCCGCGCCACGACGACCGGGGCGGCCCGGTCCACCGGCTGGATGACCTCCACCGAGCCGCCGGTCCAGGGTGCCGTGTCCAGCAGGCGCTGGACCCAGACGGGGCGCAGGCTGAAGAGGGCGTGGCCGGTGAGCGCCCCGTCGGCCCCGCTGAGGCGCACCACGTAGACGAGCTGTTCCTGCTCGCTGCCGAGGAGCTGGCCCTCGAGCGCAGGGGCCTTGCCCTCCGCCTCCGACCGGCGCAGGAGGCTCAGCGAGGCGTAGGTGAGCGGAGGCTGACTGTCG
Source organism: Gammaproteobacteria bacterium (assembly GCA_017999615.1). NCBI lineage: Bacteria > Pseudomonadati > Pseudomonadota > Gammaproteobacteria > Gammaproteobacteria bacterium. The sequence continues at coordinate 81,245 of JAGNLM010000007.1, forward strand.
TAGTCGGGCTGGCTGTGGCCGCGCGGCAGCAGCCAGACCCGCAGGACGTCCGGGTGGCTCTTCGCCAGGCGCTGCTCCGCGGCCCTCGTGGCCGTCGCGTCGGGCCCTGCCAGGGGTGCCGTCGCCTCGCGCTCGACGGCCGCGCGCAGCGGCCCGAGCTCTCCGGTGAGGGCTCCCCCGAGCCAGGCGGCCAACTCGGTCGCCTTCTTCTCGGCCCCGGCATCGGCACGGGCGGCCCCGGGGGCGACGGCCAGGCAGCCGGCAGCGAGGAACAGGAGCGCGGCCCGGGTGGTGCTCAGCGCGCCGTGCCGCGCTCTCGGTCTGGAAAGTGGGCTGTCCATGGCACCTCCCGGCGCCGGCGGTCTCTCCATCGTGCGGTCCTAGCCCCGTCCGGAGGAGCCGAACCCCCCCTCGCCGCGCTGGCTGGGCTCGAAGCCCTCGACGACCTCGAAGTCCACCCGCAGCACCGGCAGGAAGACGAGCTGCGCGATGCGCTCGCCGGGCTGGATCGAGTAGGCCTCGCGGCCGCGGTTCCAGCACGAGACGTATACTTGTCCCTGATAATCCGAGTCAATCAGGCCCACCAGGTTCCCGAGCACGATGCCGTGGCGGTGTCCGAGGCCCGAGCGCGGCAGGACGACGGCGGCGACGCCTGGGTCACCGATGTGGACCGCGAGTCCGGTGGAGATCAGGTGGGTCTCTCCGGGCGCGATCGTCAGGGGCGCGTCCAGGCAGGCACGCAGGTCGACCCCCGCGGAGCCGTCCGTCGCGTACTCCGGCAGGGGAAATTCGCGCCCCAGGCGGGGGTCGACGAGCTTAAGTGCGACCCTGGGCACCGAGCCGTTCCCCGATGAGCGCCACGAGCTCCCGGCCGAGCACCGTCTTGGGGGCCCGGCCGAGCCGCCGGGCCCCGCCCTCCCAGTAGACGTCGAGCTCGTTCTCGTCGGCGTCGAAGCCGGACCCGGGCACGCCGACCCGGTTGGCCGCGATGAGGTCGAGCCCCTTGCGCTCGAGCTTGTGCCGGGCGTTGGCCTCCAGCTCCTCGGTCTCGGCCGCGAAGCCCACCAGGAAAGGGCGCCGGGGCAGCCCGGCCACCCAGCCCAGCACGTCGGGCGCGGGCTCGAGCGTCAGGGTGAGGGGCGCTGCGCTGCGCTTGACCTTCTGGGGGGAGGGCTCGCGGGGGCGGTAGTCGGCGACCGCGGCTGCCGCGACGAAGACGTCGGCCCCGCCCGCGTGGGCCTGGACGGCGCGCAGCATCTCCTGCGCCGTCTCCACGCTCACCCGCTCGGTCCCCTCGGGGGCGGCGAGCCCCACCGGGCCGCTCACCAGGACGACGCGGGCGCCGGCCCGCGCCGCGGCTGCGGCGATGGCGTAGCCCATCTTCCCCGAGCTGCGGTTGGACAAGTAACGCACCGGGTCGAGCGGCTCCCTCGTGGGTCCCGCGGTGACGAGGACCGTGCGCCCGGCAAGCGGGCGCGGGGCCTGGCGGTCGGCGACCCAGGCGGCGATCGCCTCCGGCTCCAGCATGCGCCCGGCCCCGCTCTCCCCGCAGGCCTGGTCTCCCTCGGCGGGGCCGAGCACGTGAACGCCGCGCCCGCGCAGAACCTCGACGTTGGCGCGCGTGGCCGGGGCCTCCCACATCCGGTGGTTCATCGCGGGGGCCACGGCGATGGGCGCCGTCGTGGCGAGGCACAGGGTGGACAGCAGGTCGCCGGCCAGGCCCGCGCCGAGCCGGGCGAGGAAGTCCGCGGTCGCCGGCGCGACCAGCACCAGCTCGGCCCAGCGGGCGAGACCGATGTGGTCCAGGCCGGATTCCTCCGCCGGGTCCAGCAGCGCGTGGCGGACCGGGCGGCCGCTGAGGGCCTGGAAGGTGAGGGGGGTGACGAAGGCGCGGGCCGCGTCCGTCATCACCACCTGGACGTCGGCGCCGGCCTTCTTCAGCGCGCGCACGAGCGCGGCGGCCTTGTACGCGGCGATGCCGCCGGTCACTCCGAGCAGGATGCGCTGGCCGCCGAGGGAAACCATGCTGACGCTAGTCTAAACGTTCCTGCGCAGAGGGAGGGAATCGACGATGGCGCCGGGTGCGCTCCTGGCCGAGGCTTGAGGGCAAACCGCCACGGACGGGAGGTCCCCGTGCCCATCACGGATTGGCCGGAAGGGGAGAGGCCCCGGGAGAAGCTGCTCGAGCGCGGGCCGGCCGCGCTCTCGGACGCGGAACTGCTGGCGCTGTTCCTGCACACCGGGGTGCGGGGCAAGACCGCCGTCGACCTGGCACGGGAGCTCCTCGCCGACCTCGGGGGTCTGCGGGGCCTGCTCGAGGCCGAGGCCAGCGAGCTCTGCGCGCGCCCCGGGGTCGGCCGGGCCAAGTACGCGCTGCTGCGCGCGGCGCTCGAGGTGGGGCAGCGCCACCTCGAGGCCCGTCTCGCCCGGGGTGACGCCCTGGCGAGTCCCGAGGACGCCCGGCGGTTCGTGACCCGGCGCCTGCGCCACCAGCCGCGCGAGGTCTTCGCCTGCCTGTTCCTCGACAACCGCCATCGGGTGATCGTCTTCGAGGAGCTGTTCTTCGGCACCATCGACGGGGCGACCGTGCACCCCCGGGAGGTGGTGCGCCGCGCGCTGGCCCACAACGCCGCGGCCCTCATCCTCGCCCACAATCACCCCTCGGGGGTCGCCGAGCCGAGCCGGGCGGACGAGCTCGTGACCCGGCGCCTGCGGGACGCCCTCGCGCTGGTCGACGTCCGGGTCCTCGACCATCTGGTGGTCGGAGACGGGGAGGTGGCCTCCTTCGCGGAGCGCGGGCTGCTGTAGGCTTCGCGTTCGCGTTCGCGTTCGCGTTCGCGGTCCGGGCCGCCGCCGCGGGGGCGCCCTCACCGCCGCCGGGCCCGGCCCTTGCTCGACGAGGTTGAACACCCGCCGGGCCGGTGGTATAAAACGCGGCTCCCGGTAGGCCGTGATGGCGGCCCCCCCAAGAGGAAATGGTCATGTCGAGAGTCTGCCAGGTCACCGGCAAGGGCCCCACGGCGGGAAACAACGTCTCCCACGCGAACAATCGGACCCGCCGGCGCTTCCTCCCGAACCTGCACACCCACCGGTTCTGGGTCGAGAGCGAGAAGCGGTGGGTCAAGCTGCGCCTCAGCCGTTCCGGCCTTCGGCTGATCGACAAGCGCGGTATCGACGAGGTCCTCGCCGACCTGCGCAAGCGCGGCGAGAAGGTCTGAGGGTCCAGCCATGCGCGACAAGATCAAGCTCGTGTCCAGCGCCGGAACGGGGCACTTCTACACGACGACCAAGAACAAGAAGACCACCCCCGACAAGTTGGAGATGAAGAAGTTCGACCCCGTCGTGCGCAAGCACGTGGCCTACAAAGAGGCGAAGATCAAGTAGGCACTGGTGGTCCGAGACACAAGAAGCCCGCTTCGAGCGGGTTTTTTGTTGGGCGCCCTGGAGGAACCCCATGCCCGCCCCCCGCACGCCCGCCGTGACCGTCGACGTGGTGATCGAGCTCCGGGACCGGCCTGACCGTCCGGTCGTCCTCGTCCGCCGCAGGAACCCGCCCCCGGGCTGGGCCTTACCGGGGGGCTTCGTCGACCTCGGGGAGACCCTCGAGCAGGCCGCGGTGCGCGAGGCCCGCGAGGAGACGGGACTGGAGGTGCGGCTCGAGGCCCTGCTCGGCTGCTACTCGGACCCCCTGCGCGACCCCCGCGGGCACACGGTGAGCGCGGTCTACGTGGGGAGCGCGACGGGCGACCCGGTGGCGGCCGACGACGCGGCGCTGGCCGAGGCCTTCGCCATCGACCGGCCGCCCTCCGAGCTCGCCTTCGACCACGGACTCATCCTGCAGGACTATCGGGTCTACCGGGAGACCGGGCGTCCTGCGCCCCTGCGCTCTGCCGGCTTGGCAGGGAAGCCCCGGGCCGAAATAATACCGACCCCATGAGCGACGACATCCTGGTCCGGGTCGAGGGGCTGGAGCGCTACTACGGCGAGCGCCCGGCGGTGGGCGGCGTCACCTTCCAGGTCCGCCGCGGCGAGGTTCTGGGCTTCCTCGGGCCGAACGGCGCAGGCAAGTCCACGACCATGCAGATCATCGCCGGCGCCCTGGCGCCGAGCGCGGGGCTGGTCCTGGTCGACGGGGTCGACATCCTGGACGAGCCCCTGAAGGCCAAGGCCCAGGTCGGCTATCTGCCCGAGCAGCCGCCGCTCTACCGGGAGCTCACGGTCGACGAGTACCTCGGCTACTGCGCCCGGCTGCACCGGGTGCCGCGGGGCCGGGTCGCCGAGGTGCGCGAGCGTGTCAAGGCGCGCTGCGGGCTGACCGACGTGGGCCGGCGGCTCATCGGCAACCTGTCCAAGGGCTACCAGCAGCGCGTCGGGATCGCCCAGGCGGTGATTCACTCGCCCGCGGTGGTGATTCTCGACGAGCCCACGGTGGGCCTCGACCCGATCCAGATCCGGGAGATCCGCGCCCTCATCCGCGAGCTGGGGGGGGAGCACAGCGTCATCCTTTCCACCCACGTCCTGCCCGAGGTCCAGAGCGTCTGCGACCGGGTCCTCATCATCCACCAGGGCCGCCTCGTGCTCGACGAGCGGGTCGACCGGCTGGCGCTCGGGCTCGCGGAGCCGGCCCTGCGGGCGACCCTTCGCCGCCCACCGGCGGAGGCGGAGCTGCTGGACCTGCCGGGCGTGCTCGAGGCCGAGGTGGGGGAGGGGGGGCGGGTGACGCTGCGCTTTCGCGAGGGGGAGGACCCCACGCAGTCCCTGGTGGCCCGCGCGGTCGCGAACGGCTGGGGGCTGGTGGAGCTCGCGCCCCAGCGGCGCTCGCTCGAGGAGGTTTTCGTGCAGCTGACCTGCGGTGAGGACGGCGCCCACGCCCCTGCGGCGGGAGGGCGCGGCGTGAACGCGGCCGTTGCCCCGGTGCGGGAGGGCGCCCCATGATCGGCGCCATCGCCGCCCGCGAGCTCCGCGGGCTGTTCCTGTCCCCCCTGGCCTGGGCCATCCTCGCGGCGATCCAGCTGGTCCTCGGCTACGTCTTCCTCATTCAGGTGGAGGTCTTCCTGCAGTGGCAGGGGCGGCTGGCCGCCATCGAGGGCGCGCCGGGCCTGACGGAGATCGTCGCGGCGCCGCTCTTTCGCACCGCCGCCGTCGTCCTGCTGCTCGTCGTCCCGCTCCTCACCATGCGCCTGCTGAGCGAGGAGCGCCGGACCCGCACGGTGGTGCTCCTGCTCTCCGCGCCCGTCTCGATGACCGAGATCGTGCTCGGCAAGTACCTGGGGCTGATGGGGTTCCTGCTGGTGGTGCTGGGGCTCGTCGGGCTGATGCCGCTCTCGCTGCTCGCCGGGGGGAGCCTGGACCCCGGCCTGTTCGCCTCTGGCCTGCTCGGGCTGCTCCTGGTGGTCGCGAGCTTCGCCGCCGCGGGGCTCTTCCTGTCCTCCGTCACCGACCAGCCGACCGTCGCCGCCATCGCCACCTTCGGCTTCCTGCTCCTGCTCTGGATCCTGGACTGGGCCGGCAGCGGCGGCACGGAGACGCAGAGCGCCCTGCTCGGCTACCTGTCCCTGCTGACGCACTACGACTCGCTCCTGCGGGGCGTCTTCGACACCCGGGACGTGGCGTACTACCTGCTCTTCACCTTTGCCTTCCTGGCCCTGACCGTGCGGCGCCTGGACGCCGACCGGCTGCAACCGTGAGCTACCGACCGCGAGGGGTGCACCGCCCATGCGCGTGACCCGCAAGTCCCGTCTTCGCCTGAGGCTGGAGAACCTGGTCTTCTACGGCCTGTTCCTCGGCGCGATCGGCCTGCTGGCCTTCCTGAGCACCCGCTACCACGTCCAGCGGGACTGGACGGTGAGCGGGCGCAACACCCTGTCCGAGGCGAGCCAGGCCCTCCTCGGGCGCCTGGAGGGGCCGGTCGCCATCACCGCCTACGCGCGCGAGGACGAGGTGCTCCGGGGCCGCGTCCGGGACCTCGTCGACCGCTACCGGCGCCACAAGCGGGACCTCACGCTCTCCTTCGTGAACCCCGACACCGCCCCCGACCGGGTGCGCGAGCTCGGGATCGCGGTGGACGGCGAGCTGGTGGTGGAGCTCGGGAGGCGCAAGGAGCACGTGCAGACGCTCTCCGAGCAGGCCCTCACCAACGCCCTGCAGCGGGTGGCCCGGGGCGGCGACCGCCACGTGGTTTTCCTCACTGGCCACGGGGAGCGCGACCCCAGCGGCCAGGCCAACCACGACCTGCGGGACTGGGCCCGTCAGCTGGAGCAGCGGGGCCTCAAGGTGGAGACGGTCCACCTGGCCGAGACCGGTGCGGTGCCCGAGCACACCAGCGTGCTCGTGATCGCGGGTCCCCAGGTGAAGCTGCTGCCGGGCGAGGCCGTGCTCCTGCTCGGCTACCTCGAGCACGGCGGCAACCTGCTGTGGCTCGCGGACCCGGGTGGTCTGCAGGGCCTCGAGGCCCTGGCCCAGCAGCTCGGGGTCGAGCTGCAGCCGGGGACCATCGTGGACCCCACCACCCAGCTCTTCGGGATCGACAACCCCGCGATGACCCTGGTCACCCAGTACCCGTTGCACGCGGTGACCGAGCAGTTCGACCTGGTGACGGTGTTCCCGATGGCGGCCGGCCTGACGGCCCGCCCGGTTGCCCCCTGGCAGTCCGAGCCCCTGCTGACGACGGCGGGGCGCGCCTGGTCAGAGACGGGCGAGCTCGCCGGCGAGGTCCGCCTCGATCCCGGCAAGGACGTGGAGGGGCCGCTCGACGTGGGCATCGCGCTCACCCGGTCCCGGGAGTCGGCGCAGTCTGCCGACGCCTCGCCGGGGGCGGTGGCGCAGTCCAGCGCGACCCAGCGGGTGGTGGTCCTGGGCGACGGTGACTTCCTCTCGAATGCGTTCCTCGGGAACGGCGGCAACCTCGACCTGGGGCTCAACCTGATCAACTGGCTCTCGAGCGACGACGAGCTCATCGCCATCCCCGCGCGGACCTCGCCGGACACCCAGCTGGTCCTCTCCGAGGTCGCGGTGGCGGCCATCGGCCTCGCGTTCCTCGCCGTGCTGCCCCTCGGGCTCGCGGCGGCCGGCTTCGTGATCTGGTACCGCCGACGGAGGCGCTGAACGTGTCGCGCCGGGCCGCCCTGAACCTCCTGCTGCTGGGTGCTGTGGCGGCCCTCGCCGCACTCGTGTTCCTGCAGCCCGGCATCGAGACACCGCCCCCGGTGCCCACGCTCACCGACCGGGCCCCAGAGTCGGTCGCCCGGCTGCGCATCGAGCGCCCGGGGCAGACGGCAGTCGTCCTGGAGAAGCGCGAGGGCGGCTGGCTCATGCTCGAGCCCCTGTCCCTCCCGGCCAACGGCTTCCGCATCCAGACCCTGCTCGAGGTGCTGGGGGCCGCGACGGAGCGCAGTTACGCGGCGCAGGACCTGGAGCTCGCCCGCTTCGGCCTCGATCCGCCGCGGGCCTCGCTCGTCCTCGACGACCTGCGCCTGGACTTCGGGGACACCGAGTCGCTGAGCGGCCGGCGGTACCTGCGGGTCGGGGACCGGGTGCACCTCGTCACCGACCGGTTCTATCACCCGACCGTCTCCGGTGCCCCGGGCTTCGTCCACCTGGGGCCCCTCGGCCCCGAGCCCGAGCCCGTCGCCATCGAGGTTCCGGAGCTGACGCTGCGCCTTCAGGAGGGACGCTGGGTGGCGGAGCCGGAGCACCCCGAGGCCGGCGCCGACGCGGTCCAGGGGCTGGTGGACGCCTGGCGCACGGCCCAGGCCATCACCGTGCGTGCCCTCGAGCCCCCCGGGGCCGGACGCCCCGCCGCCGTCACGCTGAAGGGGAAGGAGGCGCCGCTGCGCTTCCTGGTGAGTGAGACCCCCCACGCCCTGGTGCTGGCGCGCCCCGATGCCGGGGTCCAGTACCACCTCCCTGTGGAGTCGGGGGACCGCCTGCTGCGCCTGCGCGCGCCCGCACCGCCGGGGGATGCCGCCGTGATCGACGGTGCCGAAGGTCCGGAGGGCCCCGGGGAAAGCCCCGGTGGCTCCGAGGGCGGCTCTGGTGTCCCGGGCGAAGGTCCAGGAGGGCCCGACGAGGCGAGGGAGAGGGCGGAGGAGAGCGCGAGACCCCGCTGAAACGCCGGGTCCCGCTTCACGCTGGGTCGGCAGGTCTCGGGGGCTGTCGGTTGAGCGCGGTCTCCTCGGCGATCGCCTGGTCGAGCTCCGACTCGATGTCGTCTTCGACGACCGGCGGCTCGCCCGGCCCGCTGCTCGTGCCGGTGCCCTCGCCCGTGTCCGTGGTCTCGCTCTCGGCGCCAGTCGCAGGCCCGGTGATCGCCGGGATGCGGGAGACGGGGTGCGCCCCCGCCCTGGCCTCTGCTTCCGCTTCCCGCTTCGCCTGTGCCCGGGCGGTGACGCGCGCCAGGAAGATCCCCGCCTCGAACAGCACCACCATGGGCAGGGCCACGAAGGTCTGGGAGAAGACGTCCGGCGGCGTGATGACCATGCCGACGACGAAGGCCCCGACGATGAAGTAGGGGCGGATCCGGGTCAGGGTCTCCACGGTGGTGAACCCGGTCCAGATCAGCAGGAGCACCGCGATCGGGACCTCGAACGCGACCCCGAACGCGAAGAAGAGGGTCAGGACGAAGTCCAGGTACTTGCTGATGTCGGTCATCACCGTGACCCCCTCGGGGGCGGTCGCGGTGAAGAAGCCGAAGATGATCGGGAAGACCACGTAGTAGGCGAAGGCCATCCCCAGGTAGAAGAGCAGGATGCTGCTGACCAGGAGCGGCAGGGCGAAGCGGCGCTCCTTCTGGTAGAGGCCCGGTGCGATGAAGGCCCAGGCCTGGTAGAGGATCACCGGCATCGCCAGGAACACGGCGGCGACCAGGGCGAGCTTGAACGGGGCCAGGAAGGGTGAGGCGACCTCGGTCGCGATCATCGTCGCGCCGGCCGGCATGTGCCGGAGCAGCGGCTCGGCGAGATAGGAATAGAGGCGGTTCGCGAACGGCAACAGGATGACCACCCCGCCGAGCACGGCGAGGACCATCCGCAGCAGCCGGTCCCGGAGCTCCAGCAGGTGCCCCAGGAACGGCATCTCGCCGACGGTCTGGTCAGGCGCGGGCGGGTCCGTCGGGGCCATCGGCGGCGGACTGGGTGGGGGACTGGGTTGGGCTCTCCCCGGTGTCACTGGGCGCCGGTACGGGTGCCGGAGCAGGCTGCTCGTCGGCCAGGGCAGGCGGCGCGGGGAGTGTCGGGGATGGCTCGGCGGCAGCCGCCGGGCCGGGGATCGCCGGGGCCGCCGGCGTTGTTCCCGCAGCGTCCGTCTCGGGCAGGGAGATGGTGGGGATGTCGACCGAGGCGTTCAGCTTGTCGGCGGTCGCCTGGAGCTCCTTCTTCGTCTGCTCCAGGACGTCGTAGGCCCCGCGGAACTCGGGCCGTTGGTCCAGCATCTTCTTCAGCTCGCCGGCGCGCATCTCCCGCTCGAGGTCGGACTTGAAGGTGCTCGCCATGCGCCGCGCGGCGCCGAGCCAGCGCCCCGCGGTGCGGGCGAGCTCGGGGAGCCGTTCCGGCCCCACGACGACCAGGGCCACGACCCCCACCAGGACGAGCTCCCAGAAGCCTACTTCGAACACGAGGCGTTACCCGATGAGCAGGAGAGGTGGCCCCAGGGGCCGCCCGTCAGACCCGCTCCTTCGCCCGGGTCTCCGCCGAGGCCGACTTCTGCGCCTCGTTGGGGGGCAGCCGTCCGGGCTCACCCGGCTCGGCAGGCTTGGCTTCCTCTTCCTCTCCGCTGCGCATCGAATCGCGGAAGTTCTTCAGCGCCGCGCCCACGTCACCGCCGAGGTTGCGCAGCTTGCTGGTGCCGAACAACAGCACGATGATCACCAGCACGATCAGGAGCTGCCAGATACTGATTCCGCCGAGTCCCATGTCTCTCTATCCTCGCACTGAATCGAGCCCGGCCGCCCGCGTGTGGGCGGACGCCGGCCCCTGTGACCGGGCGGCCTTCTCCGCCAGCCCGGACAATCCGAATCGCCGCTCGAGCTCGGAGAGGACCGCTTCCGGTCCGAGGCCGAGGTGAGCGAGCATCACCAGGGTGTGAAACCAGAGGTCGGCCGTCTCGCGCACGACCGCCTCCCGTTCGCCACCCTTGGCGGCAATCACCGTTTCGGTGGCCTCTTCGCCGACCTTCTTCAGGATCGCGTCGAGCCCCCGCGCGTACAGGCTGGCCACGTAGGATGCCGACGGGTCCGCGCCCTTGCGGGCTTCGAGGGTCTGGGCCAGGCGCGCGAGCACCTCGCTCAAGACGGCCCCGGCCCCTTGCCGTAGATCGCCTCCGGCGCCTTGCGCACCGGATCCACCGCAACCCAGGCGTCCGCCTGCAATTGCCGGTAGAAGCAGCTCTCGCGCCCGGTGTGGCAGGCAATCCCGCCGACCTGTTCCACCGCCAGCAGGACCGTGTCCCCGTCGCAGTCGAGTCGGATGTCCCGGACCCGCTGCACGTGGCCGGACTCCTCGCCCTTGCGCCAGAGCGCGCGGCGAGAGCGCGACCAGTATACGGCGAGACCCTCGCGGGCCGTGAGGGCCAGCGATTCCCGGCTCATCCAGGCCATCATGAGCACCCGCCCGCTCTCGGCGTCCTGGGCGATGGCGGGCACCAGTCCGTCCGCCGTCCAGCGGACCTGATCCAACCAGTCTTCGTTCACGGCCTCGATGCCTGTTGCAGTATTAGCGAACCATCATACCGCAAACGAATCCGGGGGAAGGGGGCGGGCCGTCCCTCGGGCTTGACCCCCGGTGGTGCCGGTCGGGAGAATCCGGGCCCTCCAGCCACTCGGTCGGTGCCGGCATGACAGGGCAGGGGATGAGGGTCTACCAGGTCGGCGGCTCGGTGCGGGACCGGCTGCTCGGGCTCCCGGTCCAGGACCGGGACTGGGTGGTGGTCGGCTCCACCCCCGAGGCCCTGCGCGCCCTCGGTTACCGCCAGGTGGGCCGGGATTTCCCCGTCTTCCTGCACCCCGAGACCGGCGAGGAGTACGCGCTCGCGCGCACCGAGCGCAAGACCGCCCCCGGCTACCGCGGCTTCGCCGTCCACGCCGACCCCGGCGTCACCCTCGAGGAGGACCTCCGGCGCCGGGACGTGACCGTCAACGCGATGGCCCTCGACGAGGGGGGCGAGCTGATCGACCCCTTCGGCGGCCGCGAGGACCTGCGGCTGCGGCGGCTGCGCCACGTCTCGCCCGCGTTCGTGGAGGACCCCGTGCGCATCCTGCGCGTGGCCCGGTTCGCCGCTCGGCTGGGCTTTTCGGTCGCGGCCGAGACGTTCGCGCTGATGCGCGCGATGGTCGAAGCGGGGGAGGTGGACGCCCTCACCCCCGAGCGGGTCTGGACCGAGCTCGAGCGGGCGCTCGCCGAGGCCGACCCGGGGCGCTTCGTCGACGTGCTGCGCGAGTGCGGCGCCCTCGCGCGCCTCTTTCCAGAGCTGCAAGCGCTCTTCGGAGTGCCCCAGCGGGCGGAGTACCACCCGGAGGTGGACACGGGGGCGCACGTCCTCCTGGTGCTCGCCCAGGCGGCCAGGCTCTCGCCCGACCCGCTCGTGCGCTTCGCTGCTCTGGTCCACGACCTCGGCAAGGGAACCACGCCGAGCGGGGAGTGGCCGCGCCACGTGGGCCACGAGGACCGGGGCGCGGCGCTGGTGGGGGCCCTCTGCGAGCGCTATCGCGCGCCGGTGGAGTTCCGGGAGCTGGGGGTGCTGACCGCGCGCCTGCACGGTCTCTGCCATCGGGCGCTGGAGCTGCGCCCCGAGACCGTGCTGCGGCTCCTGGAGTCGGCCGACGCGTTCCGGCGGCCCGAGCGCTTCGAGCGGATGCTGCTCGCGTGCGAGGCGGATTTCCGCGGCCGGGCGGGGTGGGCGGACCGGCCCTACCCCCAGGGCGACGCGCTGCGCTCGGCGCGCACCGCAGCGGCGGCGGTACAGGCGCGGCCGCTCGTCGACCAGGGCCTCTCCGGCCTGACCCTCGCGAGCGCCCTGAGGGGGCTGCGGGTCGCCGCGATCCGGGGGGCAAGACCCGCGGCGTAGGGAGCGCCGAGGGACCCTCCCCGCGCGGGCTCGCCGGCGCGGGTGGGGGCGGGCGCCCCCACCCCGTTTCCCGCTACAGGTCGACGTTCTCGCCCACGGCGAGGTCGCGGCGCGCGGTGAAGATGGTCACCGAGAAGCCGGCGATCACGTCCAGCAGCGCCATCACCATCAGGATGAAGAACACGGAGTTCCCGGCGCGCTCGACGGTGATGAACTCCACCAGGAAGGCCACGAAGACCAGGGTCGAGAGGATGTGGTTCAGGACCGAGGAGGTGGAGGTGCGCGTCGACCGGAAGACCTCGACGAAGAGGGCCATCAGCCCGACGATGATCAGCAGCTCGCCCACGTTGATGGTCCAGACGGCCCCGGAGGTGAGCGTGAAGCTGAAGACCTGGTGGCCCATCGTGGCGACCCCGAAGAAGGCCACCACGTTGTAGAGGATCCAGATCAGTGCAAGCAGGGGAATGGAGCGCAGGACGGCCATACGGGTTGACTCCTCTCGAGAAGGCTCGGTTGACAGGTTGTTCGGGTGCGGGGTGAGCCCCCCACCTTGACCCACGGCAGTCCGCCGCGGCCGGGGCCGCAGCGGGGGTTCCGGGTCCGTTGCCCGGGGCGGCCGGGCGTGCCCGGGAGCGCGCTCCCGGGGCGTCGCGGTTCTCGGCGGGGGCCGCGCGGGCTCACAGGCGACCCCGTCGGTCGCGCAGCCTGAAGCCCACGAGGTCCAGGTCCAGCCCGCGGGTCAGTCCCAGGACCTTGAACGTCTCCCCCATCTGACCGGGGAGCGTGAGCCGCCAGACCTCGCTCGCTCGCGCCGCACGCTCCCAGTCGCCGCCGGCCGCCGCCACCTCGTCCAGGATCCCCGTGGCGAGCAGGAAGTCGGCCTGGCTGACGAAACCCGCCGTTCTCAGCCCCGCCCGCTCCGCGGCGCGCGCCGCTCCGGTGAAGTCCACGTGGGCGGTGACGTCCTGCAGACCAGTGAGCGCCAGCGGGTCGCCGTGGGCGCGGTGGCGATAGTGGCACATCAGCGTACCGTCCGCGCGTTGCGGGTGGTAGTACTCCCGGCGCGGGTAGCCGTAGTCGGTCAACAAGGCCAGCCCCGCCCGGAGCGCGTCCCCGACCGAGCTCACCCAGGCGTCCCGCTCGGGGGAGACCTCGGCCACGTAACCCGGCGGGAGGGCCGCGCCGAGGTCCGCCTCGACTTCGGCGATGGCGCGGCGCACCGCCTGCGAGGACGGAGGACCCCAGCGGCCGGCGAGCCGCCCCCCCTGCGCCGTCACGTAGAGCTCGCCGAGCTCGCCGTGGCCCGCGGGCCCCCGCCGGACGCGGTGAAACGGGACGGCGTCCAGGACCTCGTTCGCCAGGATGACCCCGTCGATGGGGGCCTCGGGCCAGCGCTCCAGCCAGCTCACGCGTCCGGCCAGGGCCGGCGCGCGGCGTGCAAGGGTCTCTGCCTGGCGTTGGGCGAGCTCGCCCGAGACCTCGAGGATGAGATAGCGGCGGGGCAGGCGGCCGAGCCCGGCCAGGGTGGTGAGGACCTCCGCGGCGAGGGCCCCGGAGCCGGCGCCGAGCTCGAGCACCGTGGCCCCCGGCCGCGCGTCCAGGACCTCGGCGGCCTGGCGCGCGAGGCAGCGGCCGAAGAGGGGGGAGACCTCGGGGGCGGTGACGAAATCACCCGGGCCTCCGAGCTTCGGGAGCGGGCCGCTGTAGTAGCCGAGCCCCGGCGCGTAGAGGGCCAGCTCCAGGTAGCGGGAGAAGGGGATGGCCCCCCCGCCGCGCTCGATCTCCTCGCCGATGAGCGCGAGCAGCCGCCCGGCGTGGGCCCTCGCCTCCGGTCCCGGATCGGGTAGGCCCTCGGGCAGCACCAGCGAGAGGGGCGGCAAGGGCCTCGCCGGGGCGTCCGGGTGCCGACTGAGCGTCACGGCTGCGCCCGGTGTAGAGTGACGGCGGTCACGGGAGGAGACGGGGAGAACGGGTCGGGAGATGGATGATTATACGCAGGGGCTGGAGGGCCGCGTCGCGCTCGTCACGGGAGGGGCCCGGCGCATCGGGGCCGCCATCGTGCGCGTCCTGCATGGGGCCGGGATGGACGTGGCGCTGCACTACCGCCGCTCGCGCGGGGCGGCCGAGGCCCTCGCGGCCGAGCTGAACGCCGTGCGTCCGCGCTCGGTCGCGCTGCATCGCGCAGACCTGCTCGCCGCCGGTGCGGTGGACCGCCTCATCGAGGAGGTCGTGGACGGGGCCGGGCGCCTGGACGTGCTGGTGAACAACGCGTCGAACTTCTACGCGACCCCGGTCGGCTGCGCGACGGACGAGGTCTGGGACGACCTCGTCGGCGCCAACCTGAAGGTTCCGTTCTTTCTCGCCCAGGCGGCCGCCCCGTACCTGCGCCTGGGGCACGGCTGCATCGTCAACCTGGCCGATGTCCACGGGCTCTCCCCCCTGCGCGACCACGCGGTGTACTCGATCACCAAGGCCGGGGTCGTGATGCTGACGCGGGCCCTGGCCCGGGACCTCGGACCCGACGTGCGGGTGAACGCCGTGGCGCCCGGGGCGATCCTCTGGCCCGAGCAGGGTCTCGACGAGGTCACCCAGCGCCGGGTCATCTCGCGCACCAGTCTCAAACGGCAGGGGCGCCCGGAGGACGTCGCCCGCACCGTGCTCTTCCTGGTGCGGGACGCGGACTACATCACGGGACAGGTGATCCGGGTCGACGGCGGCCGCCAGGCCTGACAGGCAGGGCCTCCAGCGGCCGTCAGACCGGACAGGCGGGGTGGACGGTGCCCCGGTGCATCCGGAACTGGCCGGAGCGCCGGTCTTCGAAGTAGTGCTGGAGGGCGAAGGTGACGGAGGCGAACCCCAGCGAGCGCCAGGGGATCTCCTCCTCGCGGAACAGGCGGACCTCCAGGCTCTCCACGCCCGGCGAGAAGCCCGTGTCGAGCAGCCGGCTGCGGAACATGCAGTGGACCTGCTCCAGGTGCGGGATGTCGAACAGGGTGTAGAGCTCGAGGATCTCCACCCGCGCGTTCGCCTCCTCGCGCGCCTCGCGCTCCGCGGCCTCCTCGATGGTCTCGCCGTTCTCCATGAATCCCGCGGGAAAGACCCAGAACCCCCTGCGGGGCTCGATGGCCCTGCGGCAGAGCAGCACCCGGTCGTCCCACTCGATCACGCAGCCGGCCACCACCCTCGGATTCTGGTAGTGGATCGTCCCGCAAGCGTCGCACACGTGCCGTGGCCGGTCTTCGCCCTCCGGCACCCGAACGGTGACTGGTGCCCCGCAGTGGCTACAGTAGTGGAGAGGTTCCGCCATGCCGGCTCCTAATCCTGGGTGTCGATGTCGAGGGCTGCCCGCCGCAGGCCCTGGGGAGGTTGGCCGAGCTCGGCCCAGAGGGCCCGGAAGGTCCGCCCGAGAGAGGGGTGCAGCCGGTCCCCCGCGAGGTCGCAGAGCGGGCCGAGGACGTGGGCGTGCTCCAGGATCTCGGGGCGCGGCAGGCGCAGCCCCTCCTCCTCGAGGACCTCGTCGCCGTACAGCAGCAGGTCCAGGTCGAGGGTCCGGTTGGCGAAGCGGGGCCCGTCGCGCCGCCGGCCTTCCGCCTCTTCGAGCGCCTTGAGCGCCTGGGCCAGCGGGCGGGGCGGCTCGTCGGTGTCGAAGGCTACCACGAGGTTCAGGAACTCCGGGCCCTCGAACCCCACGGGGGGGCAGGCGTAGACGGGCGACGCGGCCAGGGGCCCGAAGCGGGCCCGCAGGGCCCGCACGGCGGCGCGCACGTGCCGTTCCGGCTCGAGGTTGCTGCCGATGGCGACGTAGACCCTCGGCATCTCAGTTCGGCCGCCCCCGCTCGATGAGGATGCCCACTTCCCGGACGCCCCGCAGGGCGCCCTCCTTGCAGACGCGCAGCCGCACCCACGGGACCCCGAACTCGTCGAGGACCCTCTCCGCCACGCGCTCGGCGAGCGTTTCCACCAGCTGAAAGCGGGTGCCCTCCACGAATGCGGCCACGCGCTTCGCGACCGCCTTGTAGTTCAGGGCGTCGGCGATGTTGTCGGTGGCGGCTGCCCGGGCGACGTCGGTGGCGATCTCCAGGTCGAGCAGGACCACCTGGCGGATGTGCCGTTCCCACTCGTAGACGCCGATGACCGTCTCGACGCGCAGTTGGCTGATGTAGAGGATGTCCATGGTCCGTGCCGGGCGTGGGCGTGACGTCCACCGGGGCCATGGTAAAACAAGCGCCGGGGCTTTGTGCCCCCGTATTGACCTGCCGGGTCTCCCGCCCGAACAATTGGCCCGTGATGCAGGCAATCCTCCTGGTCTTGGCCGCCTACCTCCTCGGGTCCGTCTCGAGCGCGGTGCTCACCACGCGCGTCCTCGGATTGCCGGACCCCCGCACGACGGGATCGGGGAACCCCGGGGCGACGAACGTCCTGCGTTACGGCGGGAAGGCCGCCGCGGTGGTCACCCTGCTGGGTGACGGGCTGAAGGGATACCTTCCGGTGCTCGCCGGCCACTGGCTCGGCGCGGCGCCCGCGGTGCTGGGTGCGGCGGGATTCGCCGCCTTCCTCGGGCACCTGTTCCCGGTGTTCTTCGGCTTCAAGGGGGGTAAGGGCGTGGCCACCACTCTCGGTGTCCTCCTGGGCCTCGGCTGGCCCATCGGCGTGGCGACCGCGGCGACCTGGCTCGCCCTCGCGGCCGCGTTCCGCTACTCCTCGCTGGCGGCCCTCGGGGCCGTCCTTCTCGCCCCCGTCTACACGGTCTGGTTCAGCCGCGAGGGCGTGCTGGTGGCGGCGGTGGGAGCCATGACCCTGGTGCTGCTCTGGCGGCACCGGGCCAACATCCGCCGCCTGCTCGCGGGCGAGGAGCCGAAGATCGGCGCCAGCCGGCCCTCCGCCTGAGCCCGGCTCTGCCCGACCCCGGCCCGGTCTGACCCCACCCCGGTCTGACCCCGGCTCCCTCCGACCCCCGCCCGGCCTGACCTCGATTCAGTCCGGCCCCGGCTCCGCCGGACCGCCCGCGGCGCGGGCGAGGGAGTCCAACACCCAGCGCGGGTGCGCGGCGAAGCCGAGGCCGGCCCGCTCCCCGGCGAGCAGACGCTGGTAGCCGGCGAAGGCCACCATCGCCCCGTTGTCGGTGCAGAGCTCCGGGCGCGGGTAGTGCACGCGCGCGCCGACCGCTTCGCCCAACTGGAGCAGCGCCTCGCGCAGCCTGCGGTTGGCGCCCACTCCGCCGGCAATCACGAGCCGCCGGTGCCCGGTCTGGGCCAGGGCTCGGCGGCACTTGATCACCAGGGTCTCCACGACCGCGTCCTCGAAGGCCCGGGCGATGTCGGCGCGCGCGCCCGCATCCCCTCCCGCGTCGCGCAGGGCGTGCAGAGCGGCGGTCTTCAACCCGCTGAAACTGAAGTCCAGCCCGGGACGGGCGGTCATCGGCCGGGGAAACTCGAAGCGGCCGGGGTGGCCCTGCTCCGCCAGCCGGGCCAGCGCGGGGCCCCCGGGGTAGCCGAGACCGAGGAGCTTGGCGGTCTTGTCGAAGGCCTCTCCCGCGGCGTCGTCCACGGACTCCCCGAGCAGGCGGTAGGCGCCGACGGCGGTGACGTCGACCAGCAGCGTGTGGCCGCCGGAGACGAGGAGGGCGACGAAGGGGAAGGCCGGCGGGTCGGGCTCCAGCATGGGGGCGAGGAGGTGCGCCTCCATGTGGTGCACGGGCACGGCCGGCAGCGACCAGGCCCAGGCCAGGCTGCGGGCGAAGGCGACCCCGACCAGCAGCGCCCCGACGAGGCCCGGTCCCGCGGTGTAGGCGACGCCACTCAGGTCGTCCCGGCCGGTCCCCGCTTCCTCGAGCACCTGCGTGAGGAGGGGGGTGAGCCGGCGGATGTGGTCCCGGGAGGCCAGCTCGGGGACCACGCCCCCGAACCGGGCGTGCAGCTCGACCTGGCTGTGGATGGCGTGGGCGAGCAGGCCTCGCTCCCCGTCGTACACGGCCACCCCGGTCTCGTCACAGGAGGTCTCGATCCCGACTACCCGCACCCGTTCCTCCCCCCCGGCTTTACAGTGCCCGGTCCTGAACCTACAATTCACCGCTTCCATCCACGCAACGGCCCTCACGACGGCCCAGAGCAACCGAGTATGCCGACTGTCCGCGTCCGAGAGAACGAGCCTTTCGATTTCGCCCTGCGGCGCTTCAAGCGCTCCTGTGAGAAGGCGGGGATCCTGACGGAGATCCGGCGTCGCGAGTTCTACGAAAAGCCGACCTCGGTGCGCAAGCGCAAGATGGCCGCCGCTATCAAACGCCATCAGAAGCGCCGGCAGCGCGGCATGCTGGGCATGCGGACCGCGAGCCCCCGGGCCTGAGCCCCTCGGGGCCCCGCCGCCCATGAGCCTCAAGGCGCGGATCCAGGACGACGTGAAGGCCGCCATGCGGGCGCAGGACAAGCGCCGGCTGGGGGCCTTGCGGCTCGTCAGTGCCGCCATCAAGCAGCGGGAGGTGGACGAGCGCATCGAGCTCGACGACTCCCAGGTGGTGGCCGTGCTGCGCAAGATGTTGAAGCAGCGCCAGGACTCCCTCACCCAGTTCCGGGCCGGCGGACGTGACGACTTGGCCGACCAGGAGGCGTTCGAGATCGCGCTGATCGAGGGCTATCTGCCCCAGGCCCTCGGCGCCGGGGAGGTCGATGCCCTCGTCGCGCGGTGCGTGGCCGAGGTCGGGGCGACCTCCGCCCGGGACATGGGCAAGGTGATGGCGCGGATGAAGGAGCTCGTCGAGGGCCGCGCCGACATGGGCGTGGTCAGTGCCCGCGTGAAGGAGCACCTCGCCCGGCTCGGCTAGCGGCGCGGTGCGGCGTGATGCCGTCGGGCGAACGATGGCCGGTCGCATCCCCCAGTCCTTCGTCGATGACCTCCTCGGCCGGGTCGATATCGTCGAGCTGATCGGCGAGTCCGTCCCCCTGAAGCGGGCCGGGCACGACTACCAGGCCCGCTGCCCGTTCCACGACGAGAAGAGCCCGTCCTTCACCGTCAGCCCGCGCAAGCAGTTCTATCACTGCTTCGGCTGTGGCGCCCACGGCACCGCCATCGGCTTCCTGATGCAGTACGCCCGGATGGACTTTCCGGAGGCTGTGCGCGCGCTCGCCCAGCGGGCCGGGGTGCCGGTCCCGGAGGAGGGCGGACTGGCCCGTCCGGCCGACGCGGGGCTCGCCTCCCTCTACGTCCTGCTCGACCGGGCCCGGCAGTACTTCCAGCGTCAGTTACGCGAGCACCCCCAGGCGCGCAGGGCGCAGGAGTACCTGCAGAACCGCGGCCTCGACGCGGCCACGCTCGACGCCTTCCAGCTCGGCTACGCCCCTGCAGGGTGGGACGGCCTGGTGGGGGCCCTCGGCGGCGACGAGAAGGCCCGCGACGACCTCGTGCAGGCCGGCCTGGCGATCGCCCGCAGCGGCGCGCGCCCCTACGACCGCTTCCGCGACCGGGTGATGTACCCCATCCTGGACCGCCGCGGGCGCACCGTCGGCTTCGGCGGCCGCGTGTTGGACGACAGCAAGCCGAAGTATCTGAATTCGCCGGAGACCCCGGTCTTCCACAAGGGACGTGAGCTCTACGGGCTCTACCAGGCCCAGCGCGTGAGCCGGGAGCTCGACTGGGTCGTCGTCGTGGAGGGCTACATGGACGTGCTGGCCCTCGCCCAGTCCGGCCTCACCAGCACGGTGGCCACGCTCGGGACCGCTGCCACGGCCCAGCACCTGGAACAGGTCTTTCGCGTCGCGCCGCGGGTCGTGTTCTGTTTCGACGGCGACGCGGCGGGCCGCAAAGCGGCCTGGCGAGCGCTCGAGACCTCGCTGCCGCTCCTTCGCGAAGGGCGCCAGGCGAGCTTCGCGTTCCTCCCCGAAGGAGAAGACCCGGACACGCGGGTGCGCCGTGTTGGGCCCGAGGGGTTCCGTGGGGAGTTGGCCCGGGGCACGCCTCTGTCGAGCTTTCTCTTCGACCAGCTGGTGGCCCGGGTCGACCTGGGCACGCTGGACGGCCGGGCGCGCCTGGTGGACCTCGCGCGCCCGTTCCTCACGCGTATTCCCCAGGGGGCGTTCCGGCAGCTGGTGGAGAAGCGCCTGGCGGAGCTGAGCCGTCTCGACCCCGCCGAGCTGGCGCACCTCCTCGACCCGGCCGGCCACGCCCGGGTGTCCCCCCGGCCTGCCCCCGCGGCGCCGGTGCGCCAGGCCCCCTCCCTGGTGCGGCGCACGGTCACCCTGCTGCTCCACCACCCGGAAGTCGTCGCCGGGGCGGGCGAGCTGCCCCCTCTCGGCGAGACCGGCCTGCCGGGGGTGGCGGTGCTGCGCGAGATGATCGAGCTCCTGCGGGCGCGGCCCGACCTCAGCATGGCGGGCCTTCTGGAGCACTTCCGCGATAGCGAGACCGGGCGCCACCTCAGCAAGCTTGCGGCCGTCGAGGACCCGGCCGTGCCGGAGGCCGATCTGGTCCAGGAATTCCGCGACGCGCTGGAGCGGATTGCACGCCAGGGACCCCAGCAGCGCTTCCAGGACCTCGCCGCGCGCGCCCGGGCGGGCCAGCTCTCGGAGGCGGAGACGCGCGAGTACGCGGAACTTTGCGTGCGTCTCGGCGGTCATGGGGGAAGGAGTGGTTGAGCGAAATGGCGAATATTAGCGTCTCGTGCTATAGTTGACGACTACGTTCTGGTAACCGAATTCCGATTCATCCCCCTATGGACCTCGACCAGCAGCAGTCGCAGCTCAAGTTATTGATCGCAAAAGGTAAGGAGCAGGGATACCTGACTTACCACGAGGTGAACGACCACCTCCCCGACGGTATCGTCGATCCCGAGCAGATCGAAGATATCATCAGCATGATCAATGACATGGGCATCGCCGTCCACGAGACGGCCCCGGACGAGGAGGCCCTGCTGCTCAACGAGACCACGGCCGCCGTCGACGACGACGAGGACGCGGCCGAGGAGGCAGCGGCCGCCCTGGCGACCCTGGACGCCGAGTTCGGGCGCACGACCGACCCGGTCCGGATGTACATGCGCGAGATGGGCACCGTGGACCTGCTGACCCGCGAGGGCGAGATCCAGATCGCCAAGCGGATCGAGGAGGGCCTCAACCAGGTCCTGACGGCGCTCGCGACGTACCCGGAGACGACCGGCCACCTGCTCAGAGAATTCGACCTCTTCCAGGCCGGCGAGGTCAAGCTGACCGAGGTCATCAGCGGTTTCGCCGACGAGGTGGAGCCCGCCCCGGCCCCCGTGCCGGAGGTGGACACGGCTGCGCCGGTCGATGGGGACGAGGAGGTCGACGAGGGGGCCCCCGAAGAGGGGCTCACGGAGATCGTCGACACCGGTCCCGACCCCGAGGAGGCCCGCGCGCGCTTCGAGAGGATCCGGGCGCTCTACGAGAAGTCGGTCAAGCTCGCACAGAAGAACAGCCCGGACTCGCCCCGGTGCAGCAGGGTCCGCCAGGAGATGGCGGACGCCTTCCTGCAGTTGCGCGTGGTGCCGAAGCTGATCGACCGGCTCACCAACCACCTGCGGCGGGTGGTCGAGGAGATCCGCGAGGTCGAGCGCAGCGTCATGGCACTCTGCGTCGACCAGGGCGGCATGCCCCGCAAGGCCTTCGTCGCCTCTTTCCCGGACCACGAGACGCGCCAGGACTGGCTGCCCGGCTATCTCGCCGAGCGCGCCGGCCAGAGCGAAGACCTGCCGGCGTACGTGGCGGAGGTCCAGCGGCTCCAGAAGAAGCTCCTCGCGGTGGAGCAGGGCACGCGCCTGCGCATCGGCGACATCAAGGAGATCAACCGCCGGATGTCCATCGGCGAGGCCAAGGCCCGGCGCGCGAAGAAGGAGATGGTGGAGGCGAACCTGCGCCTCGTGATCTCCATCGCGAAGAAGTACACCAACCGCGGCCTGCAGTTCCTGGACCTGATCCAGGAGGGCAACATCGGCCTGATGAAGGCGGTGGACAAGTTCGAGTACCGGCGCGGGTACAAGTTCTCGACCTACGCGACCTGGTGGATCCGGCAGGCCATCACGCGCTCCATCGCCGACCAGGCGCGCACCATCCGCATCCCGGTGCACATGATCGAGACGATCAACAAGCTGAACCGGATCTCTCGCCAGATCCTGCAGGAGAAGGGCCGCGAGCCCACGCCGGACGAGCTCGCCGTGCGCATGGAGATGCCGGAGGACAAGGTGCGCAAGGTGCTCAAGATCGCCAAGGAGCCCATCTCCATGGAGACCCCGATCGGGGACGACGAGGATTCGCACCTCGGCGACTTCATCGAGGACATGACCATCCCGGCGCCGGTGGACGTGGCCACCTTCGAGGGCCTGCGGGAGACGACGCAGAGCGTGCTCGCGAGTCTCACCCCGCGCGAGGCCAAGGTGCTGCGGATGCGCTTCGGCATCGACATGAACACCGACCACACCCTGGAGGAGGTCGGCAAACAGTTCGACGTGACCCGCGAGCGCATCCGGCAGATCGAGGCGAAGGCCCTGCGCAAGCTGCGCCACCCGAGCCGCAGCGAGCAGCTCCGGAGCTTCCTGGACTGAGGGCCTGTAGCTCAGCCGGTCAGAGCGGGGGACTCATAATCCCTTGGTCGCAGGTTCGAATCCTGCCGGGCCCACGCGCACTTACGAAAACCTGAACCTATCCGCGGCACACTGGCGGCACACGACCACGATGACGCCCGCACGCCCCCCACGCGAAAACCCCTGGGTCAACCTCGGCTTCAACGTCGTGCTGCCCGCGCTCGTGCTCATGCAGGGCAAGAACTGGCTGCGCGGACACTGGGGTGGCAGCGAGGATGGGTTGACGCTGCTCGTCTTCCTCGCCGCGCTGTCTCTTCCGCTCTCCTACGGGCTCTACGACTTGGCCCGCCGGCGCCGTTGGAACTTCTGGTCTGCCCTCGGCCTCGTGGGCGTCGTGATGACCGGCGGGATCGGGCTGCTGAAGCTGCCTCCGGAGTGGGTGGCGGTGAAGGAGGCGACGGTGCCGGGCCTGCTGGGGCTCGCGGTCCTGGTCAGCCACTGGACGCGCCGGCCTCTCGTGAGGATGCTGTTGCTGCGCGAGGAGTTCTTCGATCTCGATCGCATCGAGGCGCGCGTCGAGGAGCGCAACGCCCGGCCGGCCCTCGAGCGGCTGGTGCGCCAGGCGAACGGGCTGTTCGCGCTGTCGTTCGCGTTGAGCGCGGTGCTCAACTACGCGCTGGCCAAGTGGATCGTGGTGAGCCCCGCCGGGACCGACGCCTTCAATGACGAGTTGGGCCGCATGACCCTCCTCAGCTACCCCGTCATCGCCCTGCCGACGCTCGCGATCACCATGGCCGCGCTGTGGCTGCTGTTCTCCGGCCTGGGGCGGCTGACCGGCCTCGAGCTGGAAGAGATGGTGGTGCAGCCCGGCGGGGAGTCGCCCCCGCGCCCGTGATCGGCCCTATCCGCAGCGCGTAGAGTCCCTGCCCGAGCCCGTTTCCGTCGTCCGCGAGGAGCAGCAGGCTGCGCTCGCCGCCGGCGAGGGGTGGACCCAGGGCCATCCCCTCGAAGTTGAGCCCCGGGAACGTGGCCTCCCAGAGCAGCGTCTTGCGCACCGCCGCCACGCTCGGGGGGAGGCTGGCGAGGTGCGAGGTGTCCGCCGCCCCCTGCAGGTCCACGGCGTACAGGCGGCTGCGAAAGCCCACCTGGGCGCTCGGCATCTCGCTCCCCATCCCGACGATGCCGGCCGCGCGCTCGAGCGCGAGCAGCGTGCCGTCGGGCAGGACGGCGAGGTCCACGAGCCCGCTCGGCGCCCGCCCGAAGAAGGGCGCCACGCCGTCGACCCGATATGCCCACTGCCCGTCCGGCCGCCAGCCGCCCCGCCCGTCTCCGCGCAGGCGCTGCAGGCGCACGAGCGTGCCCTGGCCGTCCGCGCCGCGGTTGGTCGCCCCGTCGCCCTTCAGGGCCTCCTCGTTCGCCGTCCACAGGGTGCGGGCGTCGGGGGAGAGGGCGAGGGACTCGAGGCTGAGGTTCCTGCGGGCGTTCGCATACACCCGGGGAGGCCGCACGACGCCCCGCGCGGCGCCCGTCTCGGCGTCGTACCGGCGGATTGCGGGCCCCACCTCGTCGCTCACGTAGACGCTGCCGTCAGGGGCCCGGGCGACAGCCTCCAGGTCCGTGCCCTGACCGAGGGCGACCCTTCCCGTGACCTCCGCCCCCAGCACGGTCCCCGCGCGGTGGTCGAGCTGCACACTCAGGCGGTAGAGGGCGGCGTCCTTGTCGGACACGGCCAGGTAGCGCTCCCCGCCGGCCCAGGTGACCCCGCTCAGCTCCCGAGCCCCCGCAGAGCCGGCGGGCAGCGTGACGGGGCCCTGCCCCGGGTCGGTGACCTCGAGCCCGAAGGCGCAACGGGGGAGCAGGCTTCCCAGGAGTGCGAGAACGGCGGCGACAGCCGCCCCTGTCCTCAGCCCGGAAGGAGGGGGATTGGAGCGGGCGAAGGGAACAGCACCCGGTCGCTAACTCGTTTATTACGAACGTTTTTTCCGATCCAAGCGTCACGGAATGGACTCGATTGTGGACTCAAGTCTTCGGCCTGGTCAACGCAGGCCGTTGCGGGTGATC
>JAGNLM010000008.1 GCA_017999615.1 Gammaproteobacteria bacterium
GCCCAGCATCAGCAATTTCACGCCCTTACGCTCGGCCATGCGCTGCTGCGCGGAGATAATGGGAAGAGTCATGCCACACCTCCCTCGAGCGTCAGGGTGATGGTCGGCTTGCCTTCCTCGACCGTGCGCGCAGCGGCGAACTGCTCCTGCAATGCTGTCGGCCAGTTGGTGTAGCGGGATTCGGATACCGACAGCTTGATGTCGATGTAGTCCTCGACCTTGTCGCCCGAGGCGACGATACGTTCGGCCATCTCCTTCAGTAGCGACTGATTCCAGCT
This sequence comes from Gammaproteobacteria bacterium, assembly GCA_017999615.1. NCBI lineage: Bacteria > Pseudomonadati > Pseudomonadota > Gammaproteobacteria > Gammaproteobacteria bacterium. The sequence goes on from JAGNLM010000008.1 coordinate 279, forward strand.
GGCTTTCTTGGGGAGCTCATACTTGACGTGTAGCGGGCCGTCGTTGATGTGGGCAGTGCCGAAGTCGCGGCCAGACTCACGCAATGCAGCGCGCGCCAGCTCGCCAAAGCGCTGCAGCTTGGCGGCGTCGAGTTTGCTGCGTAACTGCTTGAGATAGGCGACGGCTTCATCGACATTGCGTTCGGCATCGACGAAATCGGCGATTGGTAGCGCCACCAGTTGGGTGGTGCTCATGGCAGCCAGATCGGCGGGAAAGATGGTCAGATCGTTCATGGCCATCTCCCTCAAACCGGCACGCGTTCAGAGGTGGAGACGTAGAGATGGCGCTTCTCGTAATCGAGCACGCCGTTCTCGCCGTCCAAGGGATAGGCCACCTTCTTCGAAAACTTGTTGAAGACAGGGCCCCGACCGAGTCCGCGCCAGCGCGTGAGCGTCTTGGGGGACATGCCCCAGCGATTGGCCAGCTCGACTTCGTTCAGGAAGCGTCGCTCGGACAGTTCCGACGGTTGGGGGGTGGGCGTCGCACTGAAGCCGACGCCGGAATGCTGGCCCGGTTTGCCACCGAAGCCAGGGGACAGTGCCATTGAATAGGCCATTGCCATGCTCCTTTCCCGTTTAGGGATGGAGGCGTGAGCGGTGGCCAGTCCTGTACCGGCCGTTGACGCCGTTTCACGCCTTCATCGGGGAAGGCGCTACATCCGGCGTAGCAACAGCTACTTTTGGCGTAGCGGAAATTTTTTTGCGTGGCTCTTCGCTAGCCGAATGACTCAATCAACCGGCGTTGCTCATTCCAGTCCAAGGGCACCTTGGCCCGCAGGATGGCTTCCAGAGATACCGCCCGGGGAAGCCGTCCTTCGTAGGCTGCCTGCACAATGTCCGGGGCGAGAAGCGCCAGCCGCAACAGATCGTTGACCGTGGAGCGATGTATGCCCTCGCGTTCGGCAATCTCAGTACCGCTGGCCACCGTGCCGTTGTCGATCAACTGCTGCCAGTAAATGCCACGCCCCATTGCCTTGAGCAGCGGACGATCCTGCTCGGGGGTAAGCACCGGGGTATCGGTGACGGCAACCGGCTGGCTGACGCCTTCCGGCCCGACGATCACCTTCTTGATGCCGCGTTTCTTAAAGTGGAAAGGAACAAAGGTGGTGATCCGTACACCGCCGCCCTCCAGCGGGTGGCGGCGTTCGTGAGGTTTGCCGTCGCCAATGAGCTTTTTGGAAGACCGATTCATCACACCACCTCCATTTCCAACATCTCACCGCCAATGGTGTCCGGCCGCAGCTCACCAGCCAGTTCCTGCCAGCCGGATTCGCGCCAGACGATGTCAACTCCGTCCGAGAGGAGCTGGACACGTTCGATCAGCAGGTTGACCAGCCGTACCTGCTCGGCAGGAAACAGTTGCTTCCAGACATCGCCGAGGCGGCGCATCGCCAGAACGGTGGTCGGTTCGTCGATCTCCGGGTACTTGTGGCGCACGGTGTTCCAGACGCCCTGGATGCTTTCGGGCGACTGAAGTGCACCGACCAGCAGGTTTACGACCACTTCCTCGATCTGGTCGGCGGGAATCATCCCGGTGGCGCTGCTGCGGTAACCGTACCTGCTGTCCGCCTTGGGGATGTAGTAACGGTACTTCTTCCCGGAGGGCTTCTTGCTATAGGTGATGTGGTACTTGCCGCCATCCGGCCCGAACATCAGTCCGCGTAGCAGCGCGTCGGTCTTGTGCCGGGTCTGCGTCTTGCCCATACGCTGATGGGCATCCTCGCCCAGAATCGCCTGCACCCGATCCCACAACTGACGGGTGATGATCGGTTCGTGCTGTCCGGCATACACCGCCCCCTTGTGGCGAATTTCGCCCACATAGATCGGATTGCGCAGCAACTTGGAGAGATACTTTTTGTCCATCGGCGTGCCATTGCGCACACTACCGTCCTTGAGGCGGTTGGGTTTGGTCGTGATCCCCTCCAGGGCCATCTCGCGGATGATGTCGACGATGCAGCGGGTCTCGGTGAATCGAGTGAAAATGCGCCGGATGATCTCGGCATCTTTCTCTACGATGACAAGCCTGCGGTCTTTGATCTCATAGCCCAACGGCGTGTAACCACCCATCCACAGTCCCTTGCGCTTGCTGGCGGCGATTTTGTCGCGGATGCGCTCGCCGGTGACCTCGCGCTCGAATTGCGCGAAGGACAGTAGGATGTTGAGCATCAGCCTGCCCATCGACGTGGTGGTGTTGAACTGCTGCGTGACCGACACAAACGACACCTTGTGGCGCTCGAAAATGTCCACCAGCTTGGCAAAATCAGTCAGGCTGCGCGTCAAGCGGTCGATCTTGTAGACCACCACAATATCGATCTGGTCGGCCATGATGTCGGCCATCAGGCGTTTCAGCGCCGGGCGCTCCATGTTGCCGCCGGAGTAACCACCATCGTCGTAATCGTCACCGACCGGCAGCCAGCCCTCAGCGCGCTGGCTCACGATATAGGCTTGGCCCGCCTCGCGCTGGGCATCAAGGGAGTTGAAGGACTGGTCAAGGCGTTCGTCCGTCGAGACGCGGGTGTAGACGGCACAGCGTTTTTTGGTCACAACGGCGTTCATTTGTCACCTCGCTTCGGCTTGTTCTTGGTAATCCCGAAAAAGAGCGGCCCCGACCACTGGGTGCCGGTGATGTGGCGGGCGACCCCGGACAGGCTCTTGAAACGGCGGCCTTCATATTCAAAAGAGCCATCGGCCTGCGCGGTAACGCGGTGCTCGCGGTTGTCGAACTCGCGCACCAGCACCGTGCCGGGTACTACCTGCACGTCAACGCCGCGCTGAGTTTTGATGGCGGATTGGGCTTCGCCGATCCGCGCCATCTGCGTCTGTACGAGCAGCTTGGCACCCAGAGCTTCCTCTTGAATCTTGTAGGCGACGCGGCCTTCGACGTAGGCCCGGTTGTGGTGGGGCGGACGGTGGGGGAAGTACTTGTCCCAAATTGCCCAAAGATCGTTCATTGCCAGTTTGGGAAGGTTGGCAATTTGCGCCGCCAGAGACGGGCCAACTTGTGGTGCATTCATTTGCAAACTCCTTCTGTAGAGGGGTTTGTATGAACGCGCTCGGGTGGCGAGAAGCCAAGTGGAATATCGCTGTCTTGCGGGCGGGTGGAATGCAGACGGGCAATGGCTGCGGCAATGATCTCTGCGGCTTCCCGCGCGCGCTGTCTCGGTGACAGCAATTCAGGGAGTGTTTGTTCGACGGTCATTTCGGTATCCATTAAATTGTTCAGACCGTCACGAAGAATATGCCTGAGCCATGGTCGGAGTATCCCGTTTGGACGCGCATCAGCAGGCATGAGCGAAACTACGACCGGAGTCTTACTGGCATCGCCGACGGCGTACTACGCTTTTGCGCAGTCTGGCGAGGATGCTGGTACCGATTTCCCGACCAACAGGCGGAACCGGTTGTTCCAACCTGTGGCGCGCCCCCAATCTCGCCGTTGGATCGGTGACACATCTCTAAACGGTAGTCAGCAGAGAGAGGTGCGTCTGGGGTCGCCTCCATTGACCTGATGTTTATCAGGTCATATATTGCACAATGGGCGAGGAGCAATGCCATGAGCAAAAAAAAGGTCGTGAGCATTACGCAGCCGCAGGCAAGAACGCTAAACGTCATCTGCCAAATCCTAGACAGCACGGGCCTGCCGCCCACCGTCAAGGAATTAGCCGAGGCGTTGGGGATTAGTCATGCCAGCGCGCATGAACAGATCAGCCAGCTGGTACGCAAGGGGTATTTGAAGAAAGAAGAAAAAAAGGCACGGAGCATCGTCGTCATCAAGCGCAACGAATGATGGCAATGCACTGATCTCTACAAGGGGAGTTCTGGATGGGGCATGTTCGGCTCGGGGTACTGCCAAGAACGAAGGCGTGGAAGGAGGTCGTCGAACTGATCGCCGCCGGTGCTGACGTCTCCCAGATCGCCAATGCGACCATCACGGCGGCGGAAAAGGCCTTCTCCTTCGTGATGGACGATGTGGGCTACACCGAGGCTGTCTGGTTGATGACACAGATGGCGATTGCTGCCAAGAAACCGGACATCAACCAGCATCTCGCGGTAGCGGGCATCCATCTGCCTGCCGACCCCTCCCTCATCGATGTAACCACGGCGATCACGGAGGCCCTAGATCGGCGGGTGGAGAGCAATGGCCAGCGCTCCGACCTCGGCGGCCTCGCCAACCGGGCTATCGTCGGTGCTGTAAACGATGTCCTCGCCCCCAAGTTGCAATCACTTTTTTCGTCCGATCCGGACACGATGCGGGCCGCCCTCGCGGACTTGGGAAAGCCGAAGGAGTTCGGCGAATTTTCCCGACGCTTCTTTGCCCGACTGGCCAATGAGGCGCTGCAGTATTTCCTGAGCAAGGTCGTCAACACCCAGCTTGGCGATGGAATGCGCTTTGCCACGATGAATCAGTCCGCCCAGTTCAATGCGGCGCTGGAAACGCATACCCGAGAGGCGTCGGTCATCGTCGAGAAGTTTTCAAGCGAGTGGTTCTCAAAGCACCGGTTTCATGAGGGCGGTGATATTTCCAGAAAATCGTCGGACGGATTCGCAGGCTATGCGCTGAAAAAGATGAAGGACGAGTTGAAAGCAGGGGCGCGCAGCGATGCAAAGTAAACGATACGTTCTGTGCGGCAACGCGTCCGCCAAAGGCATCAGCGAAGATCCTTCGCGCGATCTGCGGCTGCGGCTCTCGGGCAAGGCCGGGCACGGCAACATCACCCTGCGGATCGAGGATGTCCACACCAAAATGTTTCGTGGCGTGCCACCGCTGTTCCATGACCTGCTGGAGATCGCCACCTACGTCTACAGCGCCGATCAGGTGGTCAGACGAGGCGCGGACGATGTCGACACCTTTGGTGATGGGTGGCGGCGCGACCTGCACTTTGTGGTACCGGTGCGCAATCCTGACTTCTGGAACAGCGCGGAGGTACAGGAGACGCTGTGCTCGACGCTCAGCTTCCTGTCCGACGACCAGTACCAGTTTGATTTCGTCAAACTCGACCAGGATCATCAGTTCCAGGAGTACCTCGAGTTCAACGACACCCAGCATATATACGGGATGCCGGAGCAGGTGGTGATGTTCTCCGGCGGCCTGGATTCTTTGGCGGGAGCCATCGATGAGGTTGTAAACCAGAAGCGGCGCGTGCTCCTGGTCACCCACAAGTCAACCTCCAAGCTCAACAAACGTCACCGCACCCTGGAAGAGATGCTGGCCCAGAAAGCGGGCGACAACGTGCCGCACCGCATTACCGTTCGGGTCCACAAGACCAAAGAGCTGAACCACGAGTACACCCAGCGCAGCCGGTCATTCCTGTATGTCTCCATCGGCGCGACGATTGCCCGGATGCTCAACCTCAAGAGCGTGCGCTTCTACGAGAACGGCGTGATCAGCCTGAACCTGCCGGTGTGCGCCCAAGTGGTCGGTGGCCGCGCAACCCGGACGACGCATCCCAGGGTGATGAGGGGCTTCCAGGACATCGTCTCGCTGGTAGCGGGCGAGCCTTTCACCATCGAGAACCCGTACATCTGGAAAACCAAGGCTGACGTCGTCAAGGTCATCACGGATGCTGGTTGCCACGACCTGATCAAGCATTCGATGACCTGCACCCACACCTGGGAGATGACGAACCAGCACACCCACTGCGGGGGCTGCTCGCAATGCATCGACCGTCGATTCGCAGTTCTCGCCGCCAAGGCTGATCAACACGATCCGACCGAACACTACAAGTTCGACGTGTTCACCCAGAGCCGTGATGCCCAAGATCAGAAGAAGAACGTGGACAAGATCATGGCCGCAGCCTATCTGGAGCGGGCCAATCAGGTGAATGGCCTCACGGACGTGGCGCAGTTCGTCAGCAGTTACCCCGACGTGGGCCGGGTCTTTAAGTATCTGAACTACAACAGCGCCGGGCAGGCAGCGCAGCGGGTGTTCGATCTCTACAAGCGGCACGCCAATGAGGTGATGGGGGCATTGGATGAGCTGCTTAGTCGTCACAGCAAGGAGATTCGGGAGCGGACGCTTCCCGGAGATTGCCTGCTTCAAACGGCTTATCAGGCGAACTCCGTGATCTCAATGCCCGCCGTGGTGTCGGCAGAAAAGCTGCCGGACAACATTTTCCGAAAGCGCGGTGGTGTCTGGGAGGCACGGTTCCAAGGTCGGGGACGACACACCATCCTGATCCAGGGCGTGGACAAGGGGGCTGAGTACATCAACCTGTTGCTGGCGTTCCCGGATCGTGAAACCTCGGTTTTTGAAATCGTCTGCGGCAGCGAAATCGGGGCCGTTGAATCGGCAGCGAACACCGGGTTGGATCACGATGACATCGAAGAGGGGTATCAAGTGTCTAACGGCGTGCCGCTGGGGGATGCTGGCGTGGTGGCGGACAGAAAAGCGATCCAGCAGTACCGTGGCAGATACAACGATCTGATCAGTGAAAAGGCGGATGCGGAGGCAGACGGTGACCACGAGCGGCTTGAAGAAATTCAAATCGAAATGGCTCAACTTGTGGCTGCTGTGACGGGGGCACAGGGAAAGGGGGGCAAGCTACGCAGGGTCGCTGACAGGAGAAAGAACGTCCGGGACGCCTTCCGCAACGCGGTTGACCGAGCCATCAAGCAAATCGAGAAGTACGACAAGCCGCTGGCTGAGCACCTGAAAGCCAGTATCAAGCACGGCAACGAGGTGGTCTACCGGCCGGAAATGTCGATCACTTGGGACGTCCGTCCAATCGCGAACACCTAGCCCGGTCGCGGGGTCGGGTCGCCTGCGTGAAGGCGGTTTCGGAGACGAACAAGGAGCCGGAAACCCGCGCCAATGCGGACGCAAACGCGGCGGCGTCCTTCGCAGAATCAGAGAATGGGCAGGATCCGAGAACGGAAAACGGCTCGAAACCGACTTGTTCGGGGCAGCGGCGTCCGTCGCAGCAAGGCCCGAACCCGCGCCAGCACTGGGGGAAACGGGCAAAAAAAACCAACCGAGAGTGGTTGGTTTTTTGAATAGTGGTGGAGGCGAGGGGGATCGAACCCCTGACCTTCGCATTGCGAACGCGACGCTCTCCCAGCTGAGCTACGCCCCCAAATCCGGCCGGCATTATACATGCCGTTCCCGGTTTCGCCATACGCGGGGGCGAGCCAGCCGGGGCGGGCAGCCGGCCCCGCCGGCCTGCGCCCCGGACTCAGCCTTCGCCCTCTCCAGGGGGCCGCAGTTTCAGCCGCTCGCGCTCGAGCCGCACGATGAACTGGGCGAGGGGAACCTGGTCGCGGCGCTGGATCTGGATGAAGCGCGTGCCGACGAGGGTCCAGCGCGAGCCCTCCCTCCGGGCCACGTGGGAGACCTCGAGCTCGCAGCGCAGGGAGCGGCCGTCGGGAAAGAAGACCAGGCAGTCGCTCAGGCGGTCCCCGCTCGCGAGGGGCGCGGTGTCGGGCAACTGCATGCGCAGGCCGAGGCCGCCCGTGGAGACGTCGCGCACCTCGGCGACGAGCATCCCTGCCTCGGCGTGTTGCATGTGCAGGGTCGTGGAGTTGCCTGCGCCCACCGAGGCCCGATAGCTCGCGCGCCTCTGGTGGTAGTGGAGCAGGTGGGGAAACGGGAGGGTGTAGACGGCGATCCCCTGTTCCACGGCGACGCTGGCCAGGGTCCCGCTGAACGCCACCTCGATGCCCGAGAGTCGGCAGGACGCCCGCAGGGAGCGCTCGGCGAGGAACACGTCGTGGCCGTGCCGCGGGGAGATCTCGTCGAGGCGGAACGACCGTTGGCGCCGGTCCACCCTCAGGATGGTGGTGAGGAAGTACTCGTCGCTGCCGGGAAGGCGCACGGACACCAGCGCACGCCCATCGACGAGCTGCTGCAGGACCCTCGCGATTCGCTCGGGGTCGATGAGACGGCGCTCGGCGCCCGGGACCGTCTCGGACGGCATTTCGGCGCCTTGCAGGCGATTGACCCAGCGTTCGATGAGGCCCACGGGCATCCTCGTGGCCCGTGCGCGCGCCGGCGCGCAGGCCCCGTGTCGTCAAGCCGTCGCGAGCGGCTCGCTCCCGTCGGTGGGGCGTCGTTCCCCACAGCGGTCGTACACCTCCGAGCCGGGAACCGTGCCGCGCAGGGTCGCCAGGACTTCGCGGGCGAAGCGCCGGCTCATCTCGATCACGCCGCCGTTCACCAGGTTCTGTTGGCGGCACCGGCGCAGGAGGTCCTGGAGCTCGTCCCAGAGGGGCACGAGGTCTGCCATGCCCGCCTTCTGGAGGTTCTCGCGCAGGCTGGCGTTCCCCCCGGAGACCCCGCCGGTGCGGAGCAGCGCGCTCTGGCGCTCCGCCAAGGACTCCAGTGCGGCGATCAGTCGCTCCTTCTCGGCCGCCGCCTGCTCGATCGCCGGAAAGTCACGCCGTCCGAGCGCATCACGCTCGAGCGTGAGCACCTCCCTCAGGCGCCCGGCCCGGGCGAGCTCGGCGCGCAGCAGCTCTGCGAGGCCCTCACGCAGGGCTGGCGTCGCCATAGCGGGGCTCCGGAAGTATGAGCTCGAAGCGGATGATCTTGTCGGCCACCCGCACGTTGTCGATTTCGTAACTGCCGTCCACCACGGCCTCGCGCACACTGCTGACGCGGGCCAGGTCCACGACCGGGACGTGCTCGAGGGTTTTCGCAAGGGCCCGGACCTGGCTGCCCAGCCCGGTGAGCGATACCCGGTCTCCGACGGATGCCTGGCGCCCGGTATCCCGAGAGGCCGGTGCCGCAGGGGTCCCGGTTATCGCGTACAGGCCCGCGCTCCCGGCCTGGGCTCCTCGCACCCCCTTGATCTCACTCGTCATGATATTGGCTCTGGCAAGAAGGTTCTCTTGCTTCGGATATCGCGTTCGCGCGGCGAAACTTTAGCCGCCGAACTGGGACTCACATCCTCACTTCGACGCTTCCGTCCGCCGCGACCCGGCCCTCGACGACGCGTTGGGAGCTCAGATTGCGCACGGAGACGACCTCTCCCACCGCGGCATCGCGCAGGGCCTCGCCCTGCATGCGGACGTCCACGCCGCCCACGCGGGCGACCAGGGTCACCCGCTCGCCGCGGCGCACTCGCACGCTGCTCACCACGACCGAGGCGGTGAGGGGCTGGCCGGGGGCGACGGCCCGCTTCAGTGTGCGTCCGACCACGGTGGCAGGGTCCGGGAAATAGCCCGCGGGGCCTGTGCTCAGGTCACGCTCCTCCACGCTGAGGTCGGCCGCGGTGAGCACCGCGCCTGGGCTCGCCGGACGGGCGAGGACCACGACGGGCCCGAACCGGCGCACCCGGGCAGGGACGAAGAGTGACCAGGGGCGTTCGCCGGTGCAGCGCACGCCGACGGTGACGCTGCCGGCGCGCGGTCCGCCCGGGGGCAGGGACATCTCGAGCGGCTCCTCGCACCGTGCGAGGCGAAGGCGGGGGTCGAGCTCGTTGACCTCGATCCGAAGCTGCGGCGACTCGGGGCCGACCTCCCGGGCGAGGAAGGCCCGCACCTCGGAGCGGATCTCGTCAGGTGCGTGCAGAGGCTGGGCGGCCGCGAGGGCCGGCAGGAGCGCCATGACGATGGTTGCTGGGAGCGTGGGGCGCTTCACGGGTTGGCCCTCGATGCAGGTCGTTCTCGGAATCATACGGTCTTTCATGAGGTCTTTGCGTCGCGCCGAGCGCGCCTCTTGAGTGAGCTCCGGGCTTGGGCGGGAGGCGGCCGGGGCCCGGGGGCGGGCCGGCAACGGCGGCCGGCTCGAGGCCCGGCACTTGCCGCCGCCGGCAGGTCCTTGCCGGTGGACGGCGCCTCGCAGACCGGCGGCCCGGGCCGGAAAGCCGCATTCCGCGAGGTAATCGGACGTTGGCACGCTCTCTGCTACCTGCCCTGGCGAGCACACGAGGCGGCAGAGGCAACATGGCGGCGACCCTCCAAAACCCGCTGGGGATCCACGAGCAGGCGCTGCTGGTGCGCGAGCGCCGTGCCGAGTTGCTTGCCCAGAATCTCGCCAACGCGGACACCCCCGGCTACAAGGCGCGGGACGTGGACTTCCGAAGCGTCCTCGCGGCGGCCGAGGGGCAGCGCGAGGCGGGAACGCTGCGGACCACCCGGGTCGGCCACATCGCCGGCGGTGCCGGCGTCGACGGGGCGGGCGGGGCGGAGGCCCTCTACCGTGTCCCGACGCAGCCCTCCATCGACGGCAATACCGTGGAAATGGAAACCGAGCGCGGCGCCTTCCTGGACAACTCCCTGCGCTACCAGGCCAGCCTGCAGTTCCTCGGGAGCCGCCTGCGCACCCTGACCACGGCCCTGAAGGGGGAATAGCACGTGTCGCTCTTCAAGATCCTGGACGTCGCGGCGAGCGGCCTCGCCGCCCAGAACGTCCGCCTGAATCTCACTGCCAGCAACCTCGCCAACGCCGACGCGGTGAGCAGCAGCGTGGGCGAGACCTACCGGGCGCGGCACCCGGTCTTCGCCGCCGTCTACGAGGCCGCGGCCCTGGAGGCCGACGGCGCACCGGGCGCGTCGGGTGTCGGTGTCGCCGTGACCGGCGTCGTGGAGAGCCAGGAGCCGCTGAAGGCGGACTATCGGCCCGAGCACCCGCTTGCCGACGAGCGCGGTTACGTCTACCGCCCGAACGTCAACACGGTCGAGGAGCTCGCGAACATGATCTCGGCCTCCCGCAGCTACGAGACCAACGTCGAGGTCATCAACACCTCCAAGCAGCTTCTGCTGCGCACCCTCAGCCTGGGCCAGTGAGCGCGGGCGCGGAGCAACCGAGATGAGCACGACCTCGAGCGTGAGTGGAAGCAGCTTCGCGGGCCTCGGGCTGGACCCGAGCACGAAGGCCGCAAAGGGGCGTACCGAGCTCGGGCAGGACGAGTTCTTCGAGCTCATGATCGCCCAGCTCGAGAACCAGGACCCCATGAAGCCGCTCGACAGCAACGAGTTCCTCGGGCAGGTCGCCCAGTTCTCGGCGCTGAGCGGGATCCAGGAGATCCAGAAGTCGGTCGCCGACCTCGCGCTGTCGCTCACCTCGAGTCAGGCGCTGGAGGCCTCCACCCTGGTCGGGCGCGAAGTGCTGGTGCCCTCCAGCGTGGGGGTGCTCGGGGAACAGGGCGCCCTCGAGGGGACCGTGTCCCTCGGCGATTCTACCCACGCCCTCACCCTTTCGATCTACGCGCCGAGCGGGGCGCTCGTGCGCCAACTCGACCTCGGCGCCCAGCCGGCGGGCGAGGCCGCGTTCCAGTGGGACGGCCTGACGGCGGCGGGGGCACGCGCACCCGCGGGGCAGTACACCCTGGCCGCCCGTGCGGGCGCCGGCGCGGGTACGGTCGCCGCTGCGACCTCGGTCGTCGCCCAGGTGGAGAGCGTCACCCTGGGGCGCGCGGGGGCGGAGATGCAGCTCAACCTCGCGGGCCAGGGCTCGGTCGGCCTCGGCAGCGTCAGCGAGATCCAGTAGCCGGGCCCAGCGCACCGGCCCGGTACGGAACACGAAGAAGAGGAGCTCAGCATGGCATTCCAGATGGCGGTAAGCGGCATTCGCGCGGCAACGTCGGACCTCGACGTCATCGGCAACAACATCGCCAATGCCAACACCACGGGCTTCAAGGCCTCGCGTGCGCAGTTTGCCGACGTCTACGCGGCCTCCAACCTGGGCACCAGCAAGGACGCCATCGGCCAGGGCGTGCAGCTCTCCACGGTGGCGCAGCAGTTCACCCAGGGGAACGTGGCCACCACCGACAACAGCCTGGACCTCGCCATCAACGGCGACGGGTTCTTCGTGGTGGAGGACAGCGAGGGTCGCTTCTACACCCGTTCCGGCGCCTTCGGCCTCGACGAACAGGGCTACCTGGTCAGCGCCACGGGCCAGAGGCTGCTGGGTTTCCAGGTCTCGGACGGCGCGATCACCGGCGGCACGGGTCCGCTGAACATCCGCACCTCGAATCTCGCCCCGAAGGCGAGCGACAGCATCGCCGTGGAGGTGAATCTCGACGCGGCGTCAGAGATTCTCTCCGCCGGGTTCGACCCGGAGCAGCCCAGCTCGTACAACAATTCCACCTCGCTCACGGTCTACGACTCCCTCGGCCAGGAGCACCTGGCCACGACCTATCTCCGGAAGAGCGACGCCAACGACTGGACGGCGTATCTCTATCTGGACGACACCGAGGTGGGGAGCACGGCCCTGGCGTTCTCGGAGTATGGGCAGCTCACTTCACCGGGTCTGACCAGCTTCGGCGGCGTGGCCGTGGGGCCCGGCGTGGACGACATGACCCTCTCGATCGACTTCACCGGCACCACCCAGTTCGGGGCGGACTTCGGCGTCAATGCCCTCGAGCAGGACGGCTTCACCACCGGGCAGCTCTCGGGCGTCGACATCGACGAGCGTGGGGTCGTGCTGGCGCGGTTCTCGAACGGACAGACCGCCCCCCAGGGCCAGGTGATGCTCGCGAATTTCGGCAACCCCCAGGGCCTGCAGCCCAACGGGGACACGCTCTGGACCGAGTCGACCGATTCCGGCCCCCCGCTCATCGGCGCCCCTGGCACCGCAGCCCTCGGTCTCGTGCAGTCCGGGGCGCTCGAGGAGTCCAACGTCGATCTGGCGGCACAGCTCGTCAACCTGATCATCGCCCAGCGCAACTACCAGGCGAACGCGCAGGTGATCCAGGCTGAGGACGAGGTGACCCAGACCATCATCAACATCCGGTAGGCGCTGATCGGCCATGGACCGCATGCTCTACGTGGCGATGACCGGGGCGTCGCAGACGCTGAACGCCCAGGCCGCCAACAGCCACAACCTCGCGAACGCGGCGACACCGGGGTTCAAGGCGGACCTGCACCAGTTCCGCAGCATGCCGGTGCTCGGCGACGGTCTGCCCTCGCGCGTGTACGCCCTCGGCGAGCGCCCGGCCGTGGACCACACCGTGGGTGCGCTGCAGACCACGGGACGCGAGCTCGACGTCGCGGTGGAAGGCGACGGCTGGATCGCGGTGCAGGCCCCGGACGGTAGTGAGGCCTACACCAAGCGCGGCGACCTGCAGGTGAGCGTCAACGGGATGGTCACGGACGGTGCGGGGCATCCCGTGATCGGCGACGGTGGCCCCATCGCGCTGCCGCCCTTCGAGAAGCTCGACATCGGCAGCGACGGGACGGTGAGCCTGCGCATGGTGGGGCAGGACGCGACCTCGCTCGCGGCGGTCGAGCGGGTCAAGCTGGTCAAGGTCGACCCTTCCCAACTCGAGAAGGGAGAGGACGGGCTCTTCCACCTGCGCGGGGGCGGAGAGGCGGGGGCGGACGCGAGCGTGCGCCTCGTGCCGGGCGCGCTCGAGGCGAGCAACGTCAACGCGGTGGACGCGCTGGTGCAGATGATCTCGCTGGCCCGGCAGTTCGAGCTGCAAGTCAAGATGATGGAGACCGCGCGGAGCAACGACGCGGCCGCGACCCAGGCGATGCGGATCGCCTGAGCAAGGAAGAGGAGAAGCCCATGCATCCCGCACTCTGGATCGCCAAGACCGGCCTCGACGCGCAGCAGACGCAGATGGCCGTCATCACCAACAACCTGGCGAACGTCAACACCACCGGATTCAAGCGTGGGCGGGCCGTCTTCGCCGACCTGCTCTATCAGACCGTGCGCCAGCCCGGCGCCCAGTCCTCCCAGGACTCCCAGCTGCCCTCCGGGCTGATGCTGGGAACGGGTGTGCGCTCGGTGGCGACCGAGAAGCTCTTCACCCAGGGCAACATCGTGCAGACGGGCAACCAGCTCGACCTCGCGGTCAACGGTCGCGGCTTCTTTCAGATCCTGCTTCCCGATGGCACGCGCGCCTACAGCCGCGACGGCTCGTTCCAGCTGAGCGCGAACGGGGAGCTCGTCAACTCCAACGGCTATGCCCTCGACCCCGGCATCACCATTCCCGAGCAGACCCAGAGCGTCACCATCGGCGCCGACGGCACGGTGAGCGTCCTGGTCTCCGGCGAGTCCTCGCCGACGGAGGTGGGGCAGCTGCAGCTTGCGGACTTCATCAACCCGGCGGGCCTGCAGCCGATGGGCGAGAACCTCTTCCTGGAGACGGCGGCGAGCGGCGACCCCCAGGCGGGGACGCCGGGCGAGGACGGGGTAGGCACACTCGTGCAGGGCTCGCTCGAGAGCTCGAACGTCAACGTGGTCGAAGAGTTGGTGAATATGATCGAGACCCAGCGGGCCTACGAGATGAACTCCAAGGCCATCGCCACGACGGACGAGATGCTGGCGTTCGTGACCAACAACCTGTAAGGCGGGCCGCCAGGATGAGCGAGCGAGGCCAGAGCGTGACCGCGGGACTCGGCAGGGGGATTCTCCTCGCCGGTCTGCTGGCGTCGGCCCTCACCGGCTGTCAGTCCGTGCCCACGCGGGACCCGGAGTTCGCCGCCGTGCGGCCTCTCGCGCCCACCCCGCAGGCGAACCGCAACGGGGCGATCTACACGGGTGGCTACGGTGTCGCGGTGGCGGAGGTGGATTTCTTCTCCGACATCCGGCCCCGGCGGGTGGGCGACAGCCTGACCGTCGTGCTGAAGGAGAAGACGAACGCGAGCAAGAAGAACGCCGCCAAGGTCGAGAAGGAGACCGACATGACGGCCGTGAACCCGACGCTGTTCGGGCGCCTGCCGAGCGTCAACATCGGCGGCAAGAAGTACACGCTCGAGCAGTCCCTGCAGTCGGACCAGGAGTTCGACGGCGAGGGCGAGGCGAGCCAGAGCAACAGCCTGACGGGCGAGATCACGGTGACCGTCGCGGAGGTGTTGCCGAACGGCAATCTGGTGGTGCAGGGCGAGAAGATCCTGACACTCAACCGGGGTCACGAGCACGTGCGCCTCTCGGGCATCGTGCGCCCGGAGGACGTGGCCACGGACAACACCGTGCCTTCGACGCGTGTCGCCAACGCGACGATCGTCTATTCGGGCGAAGGCGAGGTCGCCGACGCCAGCGCCATGGGCTGGCTCGCTCGCTTCTTCGTCAGCGCCTTCATGCCGTTCTGACCCCCCGGTGGCAAGGACCGGCAAGTCATTGCCGGTCTCCCGCACGCCACCGGGCGGTGTGCCCGCCTGCAGCCGGTGCCGGGGCGCTCCCCGCACCCCCGTGTCACATCTGGCACGGTGCCTGCTTCTCTTCTCCCCAGAACCGAACCTCGGGGTCTCCCATGAACGTGCGCCTGGCCGCTGTCGCCGCCCTCATCGTCACCGCCTTCCTGCCGGCCGCCGTCCACGCGGAGCGGGTCAAGGACCTGGCGAGGGTCTCGGGGGTACGGGACAACCAGCTGATAGGCTACGGGCTGGTGGTGGGGCTGAACGGCACGGGCGACCAGACCGGCCAGACCCCCTTCACGGTGCAGAGCCTGAAGGCGATGTTGAACCGCTTCGGGGTCCAGATCCCGGCCGAGACGCGCCTGCAGCTGAAGAACGTCGCGGCCGTTACGGTGAGCACCAGCCTGCCGGCGTTCGCGAAGCCCGGACAGACCATCGACGTCACGGTCTCCACCATCGGCAACGCCAAGAGCCTGCGCGGTGGCACCCTGCTCATGACGCCGCTCAAAGGGGCGGACGGACAGACCTACGCCATCGCCCAGGGCAACCTGACGGTCGGTGGCTTCGGGGCCTCTTCGGACGACGGGACGAGCAGCGTCACCGTCAACGTGCCCACCGTCGGGCGGGTACCGAACGGCGCCACCGTGGAGCGGCCTTCGCCGGCCCAGTTCCGGGACGACGGGGAACTGGTCCTGAACCTGCTGCGGGCCGACTTCACCACCGCCAAGCGCATCCAGGACGCCATCAACCGCTCTCTCGGCGAGGGCACCGCGAGCGCGGTGGACGCCACCTCCGTGCGGGTCTCCTCGCCGGCCGACGCGGCCCAGCGCGTGGCGCACCTCTCCCACATCGAGAACCTGACCCTCAACGCGGGGGAGGCGCCCGCGCGGGTGATCGTGAGCTCCCGCACCGGAACGGTGGTCATCAGCCGCCACGTGAGCGTCGGGCACGCGGCGGTGGCGCACGGGAATCTGGCGGTCACCATCACCAACCAGCCCTACGTGAGCCAGCCCGCGCCGTTCTCGGGCGGGCAAACGACGGTGGTGCCGGACTCGACCATCGACGTGCGCCAGGACCGGGCCCGCGCCTTCGTCTTCAACCCCGGGGTCTCGCTGCAGGACATCGTGCGTGCCATCAACCAGGTGGGCGCCGCCCCGAGCGACGTCGTGGCCATCCTCGAGGCGTTGCGCGAGGCCGGCGCCCTGCACGCCGAGCTCGTCGTCATCTAGCGGGGGGCAAGGGCCTTGTCCCTCCCGTCGGCCGCCGCCAAGGCCAGCGCCCTGGATTTCCAGGGCTTCGCCGCCCTGCGCCAGGTCTCGCGCGAGCGGGCCGAACAGGGCGCGGCGCTGGTCGCGCGCCAGTTCGAGGGCATCATCCTGCAGACGATGCTGCGGACCATGCGCCAGGGCCTGCCCGGCGACCCGCTCCTCTCGAGCACGGGGAGCCGGATGTACCGGGACCTGTTTGACCAGCAGCTGGCCCTGCGACTCTCCGAGTCGAAGAGCGTCGGCATCGCGGACCTCTTGCTGGAGCAGTTGCGCCGCAGCGGCGCGCTCGGCGGGGAGGAGGGCGGGGCCTCCCGCGGACCGGCCGCGGGTGCGGCCGAAGGGTTGGCGACGGGCGTGCCCAAACGAGGCCTCTTCCCGAGCGTGTCGGGCCGCCCCGAGGATCCCGTCCCGGGTGGCGCCGGAGAGTCGGTGGCGCCCGGGAGCTCGCCCGTCCCCGCGGAGCCCGCGCGGACCGGGACGCAGGAGGACTTCATCCGCGCGGTGCGCCCCCACGCGGTGCGCGCGGCCCGGGAGATCGGCGTCGACCCGGACGTGCTCGTGGCCCAGGCCGCCCTCGAGAGCGGCTGGGGGCGCTCGACGATGCGTTGCGCCGACGGCGCGAACGCCCACAATCTCTTCGGCATCAAGGCCACCCCGTCCTGGCGGGGTGACGTCGTGACGGTCTCCACGCTGGAGTACGAGGGAGGCGTCGCCGTGCGCCGGCAGGCGGCGTTCCGGGCCTACGGGTCCTATGCGGAGAGCTTCCAGGACTACGCCACGCTGGTGCGGGACAACCCTCGCTACGCCCGGGCCTTGGAGTTCGCGTCGGACCCGCGCGCCTACATGCGGGAGCTGCAGGCTGCGGGCTACGCCACCGACCCCGCGTACGCGGACAAGGTCCTGGGGATCTGGCAGAGCAAGCTGGCCGGCCTCATGTCGGCGCGCGCTTAGCCGCAACAGGCAGAAAGGGGGGACGCCATGGCGGGTATGGGAATCCTGAACGTCGCCGTAACCGGGCTGACCGCGGCCAACCGGGCCCTGACCACGGTGGGCCACAACATCTCCAACGTCGACACCGAGGGCTACAGCCGGCAGCGGGTCGACATCGAGGCGTGCACCCCGCAGCTGGCCGGCGGCAGCTACCTCGGCAGCGGAGTCCGTGTGGCCAACACCCGCCGGGTCTTCGACGCCTTCGCGACCGCGCAGGTCCGCACCAGCAGCTCGAGTGTCGGCTATGCCGACACCTACTACGACCTGACGCAGGTCCTCGACAACCTGCTCGCGAGCTCCGAGACCGGCCTGACCACGCCGTTGCAGAATTTCTTCAACGCGGCCGAGGACGTCGCGAGCGACCCCTCGTCCTCCTCCGCGCGCGAGGTCATGCTCGCCCAGGGGCAGACCCTCGCCAACCGCTTCCACACCCTGGACCAGGCGCTCGGCGACCTGGACAGGAGGGTCAGCGAGGGGATCGCGGGCACGGTGGAGGAGATCAACACCACCGTGGCGGCCATCGCGGACCTGAACCAGGAGATCCTCGTGGCCCGGGGGCGCAGCGACGGGGCCGAGCCGAACGACCTCCTCGACCAGCGCGACGAGCTCCTGCGCCAGCTCGCGGGGAAGATCGGCATCACCGTCATCGAGCAGGACGACGGCAGCGTCAACGTGGCCACCGGCAGCGGGCAGTCCCTGGTCACCGGCACGCGCACCGCGACGCTCGTGGTCCTGCCCGGGGAGGACGACCCGGGCCGGGTCGAGGTGGGATACCGTTCCGGTGACCACACCGCGAACGTCACCCGCCTGGTGGGGGGCGGCGAGCTGGGGGCCTTCCTCACCTTCCGGCAGGAGGGGCTCGACGAGGCCCGCGACGAGCTCGGCGGCCTCGCCAAAGGCATCTCCGAGACCTTCAACGCCCAGCACCGCCAGGGCTACGGGCTCGACGGGGTGGGGGGGCGCGACTTCTTCCTTCCGCTGGACGCGGGCGTGCCCGCGCGCGGAGCCGCGGGGGAGTTCGGGGTGGCGGTCACGGACGGCGGGCAGATCGCCGCGGCGGGGAGCCCCGGTGCCTCCGGCGACAACGAGAACGCTTTGGCCCTGAGCGCCCTGCGGTCCGCGAGGACGCTGAACGGCGGCACGGACACCTACGGGGACGCCTACGGCGCGCTCGTGGCCCGGGTGGGCACCCGCACCAGCCAGGCGGAGGTCAACCAGGCGGCCCAGGCGGCCCTGCTGGACCAGGCGAGCGCCGCGCGCGCCGCCATATCCGGGGTCAACCTGGACGAAGAGGCGGCGGCTCTGATGCGCTACCAGCAGACCTACCAGGCGTGCGCCCAGGTCATCGCCGCCGCGAGCCTGCTCTTCGACACCCTGATCGAGGCGGTTGCGAGCTAGCCATGCGGATCTCCACTTCCGAATTCCAGCGCCAGGCCGTGCAGGCGATGCAGGACAACCAGGCGCGCCTGGCGAAGACCCAGCTCCAGGTCGCCACCGGCCGCCGCATCCTGACCCCCTCGGACGACCCCGCGGGCGCGCGGCGCATCCTCGAGCTCCGACAGACCATCGAGCAGCAGCGCCAGTACCAGCGCAACGGGGACGCGGCGCTGGACCGCCTGAGCCTGGAGGAATCCGCGCTCGAGGGCGTGACCACCGCCCTGCAGCGGGTGAAGGAGCTCGCGGTCAAGGCGGGCGGGGGGGCCCTCGCTGCGGCCGACCGGGCGGCGATTGCCACCGAGGTCTCGGAGGTCCTGTCCGAGGTGCTCGCCCTCGCGAACACCCGGGACGCGGGCGGCGACTACCTGTTCGCCGGCTACCGCGTGGACACCGCACCGTTCGAGAGCTCGAACGCAGGCGGGACCACGACGTTCAGCTATGGGGGCGACGATTCCGGCCGGCGCATCCAGGTGGGCCCCAGCCTGCGCGTGCTGAGCGCGGACTCGGGACAGTCCGTTTTCGTCGACGTCCCGACGCAGGCGGGCGGGATCCGGGACCTGCTCTCCACCGTCCAGTCGCTCGTGGACGCGCTTCAGGGCGCGGCCTCGGGAGAGGCGGGCTTCCGCAGCCAGCTCGCGGCCAGCCAGGGCGACCTGGACCTCGCCCTGGAGCACGTCCTGACCGTGCGCGCGAGCGTCGGCGCCCGCCTGAACCAGATCGAGGCCGAGCAGGGGACGGCGGCGGAATTCGAGCTCTACGCGAAGGAGAGCCTCTCCGCGCTCGAGGACCTGGACTACGCGGAGGCGACCGGGCGCCTGCAGTTGCAGCTCACCATCCTGCAGGCCTCCCAGCAGGCCTTCGCGAGCGTGCAGGGACTGTCGCTGTTCCACTACCTGTAGCCCTGCCGCTCGGGCGCACCGGAATACGCAAGCGGGGCGCCACTTTTCTCACGCTCGAGGCATAAAGTCCCCCGCGGAGCCGGCCGCTAAGGGTCCCGGAGGCGGTGAATACGCACCTGCTGTGTATATCCGCCAGGTACCCACCTGAGCCCCGAGCGCCGCCGTACGGTGCGGGCCGAGGGCGAAAGGAGAAAGGCAATGGCTCAGACGATCAACACCAACATCATGTCCCTCAACGCCCAGCGCAACCTCGGCAAGTCCCAGAGCGCGCTGGCGACCTCCATGGAGCGCCTGTCCTCGGGCCTGCGCATCAACAGCGCGAAGGACGACGCCGCGGGTCTCGCGATCTCCGAGCGGTTCACCGCGCAGATCCGGGGACTCAACGTTGCGGTCCGCAACGCCAACGACGGCGTGTCGCTCGCCCAGACGGCCGAGGGCGCCCTGGGGTCGGTCACGGAGAACCTGCAGCGGATCCGGGAGCTCGCAGTCCAGTCGGCGAACGCGACCAACAGCGCGAGTGACCGGGATGCGCTCCAGGCCGAGGTCGACCAGTTGATCGCGGAGATCGAACGCGTCGCAACGCAGACCAAGTTCAACGGCGTCGCCCTCCTGGACGGCTCCTTCCTAGCTCAGACCTTCCAGGTCGGCGCCAATTCCGGAGACACCATCACTCTTGACGCAATTGCCGACGCCACGACCGGGACTCTGCGTGTGGACGCGGTCGATATCGGTGATGGGGGTGACCCTGCCGCGGCACTCGGGCTGGTCGACACCGCTCTGGATACGATCAACAGCGCCCGCGCCACGCTGGGTGCGGTGCAGAACCGCTTCGAGTCGACGATTGCCAACCTGCAGACCGCGGCCGAGAACATGTCGGCGGCGCGCTCGCGCATCCAGGACGCCGACTTCGCGGCCGAGACCGCCGAGCTCACCCGCACGCAGATCCTGCAGCAGGCGGGTATGGCGATGGTGGCGCAGGCCAACGCGGCTCCCCAGAACGTGCTGACGCTGCTCCAGTAGTCGAAGGACGGTGGCACGCCCGGGGCTCTCGCCCCGGGCGGGTTGTTTATGGGTGCGCGGGAGGTGAAACGTCATGGCGAATGACGTGCGACTGCAACCCGATCTGCCACCGGTCCGTCCGTCGAGTTCCGTCGCAGCGAGCCAGGGAGAGGCTCGAGCGTTTCACTCCATCGGGCGCCCTCCGCCCGGGAGTGCTCAGCCCATGCAGGGGGCGGCGGTTGGACGGCAGGAACTGTCGGAGCTGGCGGAGGAGTTGAGTGAGCTGGCGCAGGTCGTCCGGCGGGAGCTCGACTTCAGCGTGGACGAGGACAGCGGACGTACGGTGATCCGGGTCGTGGACTCCGAGACGGGCAAGCTGGTTCGCCAGATCCCCCCGGAGGAGGTGCTGACCCTGGTCGCGCGGTTCAGGGAGTACCAGGCCGGTCTGGTGGAAGAGCAGGTGTAAGGGAAACAGCCGGCGTAAGGGTTCGTTGGCTGTATCCGTGACGTACCCGGGGGCGGCAGGGCACAGGGCCGGCCGCCCCCGGTTCTGCAGGGGGCACGCGCGGCACAGGCTATGAGCACCATCACCGCCTTGGGCGTCGGTTCGGGTCTCGACATCGCCGACATCGTCAGCCAGCTCGTGGCGGCCGAGCGCTCGCCGGTGCAGACGCGTCTCGACTCCCAGGAGAAGACCCTCGAGGCCAAGCTTTCGGCCTTCGGGACGCTGAAGTCCGCGCTCGCGCAATTCCAGACGGCCCTCGGAGAGCTGAGCGAGGTCGGTGCCTTCCTCGCCCGCACGGCGAGCTCGGGGAGCGAAGAGGTGTTCACCGCCTCTGCGGGCACCTCGGCGGTGCCCGGGACCTTCGATCTGGTCGTCCAGCAGGTCGCCCAGAGCCACAGCCTGGTCTCGAAGGGTTACGAGAGCGCCAGTGCGGCCGTCGGGAGCGGCACGCTCACGATCTCGGTCGGCGGGAATGCCTTCTCGGTCGCGGTGGACGCCACCCACGGCACGCTCGCCGGGATTCGCGACGCCATCAACGGGGCGAGCGACAACACCGGCGTCGCGGCCAGCATCGTCCGCGTGGACGGAGCCTCGGGCGGCACGGTGGCCAAGCTCGTCCTGACCTCGACGGTGACGGGCACGGAGGGCTCCCTCACGGTCGCCGTCGACGATGCGGACGGCAAGGACCGGGACACCTCCGGGCTTTCGGCGCTTGCCTACCTGCCGAGCGCCAGGCCGACGGCCATCCGGAATCTGACCGAGCTGCGCGCGGCCCAGGACGCGAAGCTGACGCTCGACGGCCAGGCAGTGACGCGTTCGAGCAATACGGTCGACGACGCGATCGAAGGCGTGACCCTGACGTTGCAGGGAGTCTCCGGGAAGGACGCGAGCGGGGCCTGGAAGTCGTCGAGGCTCGCGATTGCCATCGACCCCTCCGCGGCCGCGGAGCGGGTCCAGGGCTTCGTGACCGCCTACAACGCCGTGCTCGACGCCATCCGGTCGGTGGCGAGCTACGACGCCGCCAGCCGGGAGGCGACGGCGCTCTTCGGCGACTCGGCCGTGCGCGGCCTGCAGTCCCGGCTGCGCGCGGAGTTGAGTCGCGTCGTCGCGGACCTGCCGGCGGGGCCGGCGAGCCTCGCGGAGATCGGTGTCCGGACGGGGCGGGACGGCAAGCTGGAACTGGATCAGGACCGGCTGGACGCCGCCCTCAACTCCAACCTGGATGCGGTCGCCAAGCTCTTCGCGGGCGAGGGAGGCTGCGCGCAGCGCCTGGACGACCTGGTCTCCAGCTACCTCGACGCGGACGGGATCATCGAGTCCCGGACCGAGGGGCTGGACGGGCGGTTGGAGGCCATCGAGGCGCGACGCGAGGCCCTCGAGCGGCGCATGGAGAGTCTCGAGGCGCGCCTGCTGAAGCAGTACACGGCGATGGACACGCTGGTGGCCCAATTGCAGACGACCTCCAGCTACCTGTCGCAGCAGTTGGAGTTGTTGAAAATACAAACGAGCCAGTGAGGCCCCGCGGGGCCTCGCCACCGGGAGAACCGACAGAACATGAACGCGATGCTCCGCAACGCGCTCCGGCAATACAGCAGCGTGGGCGTTCGCTCCGGCGTGGAGGACGCGAGCCCCCACCGCCTGATCCAGATGCTCCTCGAAGGGGCGCTGGCCCGGATCGCGGCCGCCATCGGTCATCTGGACCGGGGCGACGTGGCGGAGAAGGGCCGGAGCATCGGGCTCGCGATCTCCATCATCGGCGGGCTGCAGTCGAGCCTCGACACCGACCGGGGCGGGGACGTCGCGGGCAACCTGGACCGGTTGTACGAGTACATGGCTCGCCGCCTCCTCGAGGCGAACGCGAAGAGCGACCGCGGGGCGCTGGAGGAGGTTCACCGCCTGCTGTCGGAGGTCAAGGGGGCCTGGGACTCGATCGGGTCGCGCGCGGGAAGCGGGGCGCCTGTCACATTCCCGTCCCCCGCGCGGGGCTAGACTCTCCGCGGGAGCGATTCGCAGGGGACGAGGAGCCATGAGCAACCTTCGAGACCTGGAGGACGCCCTGGGGCTGACCAGCGCCATGCTGGAGGCGGCCCACGCCGGGGACTGGGACCACCTGGTGGAGCTCGAGGCCGAGCGGCGGGCGCACATCGCGGCGGCCTTCGCGGGCCTGGTCACGGGGCCGGACGCGCCGCTCTTCGCCGAGATTGCCCACAGCATCCTGGCCCTCGACCGGCAGGTGGTGGCCCTCGGCGAACAGGGCCGCGTGAGCCTCGCCGAGGCGCTCAGCCAGCTGCGGGTCGGCCGCCGGGCCCAGGTCGCCTACGCGGCGGGGGGGCGCTGACCCGGCATGGCCGAGGGCCCCGCGGTGGGCGCCGAGCTCTGCTGGGAGGACTGGCTCCCCGTCGGCTGGCGGCTCTCCCCGGTGGTCTCGGGGGCCGAGCTCTCCCACCTCTACGACGCGGCGCTGACGCGCCTCAATGCCGTGCTGACCGTCGGCGAGGCGCTCGCGGCAGAGTCCCCGGATGAAGCCCCGCCCCGCGCCCAGGACATCCTGCGCCTGGAGGCGCGTCTGAACCTCCTGCTGGCGATGGTCGGCGAGCTGCTGGCGGCCCAGCGGCCGCGACCCGCGGCCCGGGCGGTCCGCCTGGGTGGAGGCTGGGTCGAGTGGCGCGACCCCCAACCCCCGGCGGTGGGCGACGCCCTCGCCATCGACCTTTACCTCAATCCGTCGATTCCGGACGCCGTGACGCTGCCGGCGCGGGTCGAGAGCGTGGGTGAGCTCCGCCAGGGCCTGGCGGTCGTTCGCGCCACGTTCCTCGAGATCCCGCCCTCCGTCCTCAACGCCATGGAGAAGCTGGTCTTCCGTTGGCACCGGCGTCGCGTTGCCGAACAACGCCGGGCCTCTCCGCCAAAATTTTGACATTTCCCCTCCGGGCGGCTTTACTGTTGCAGAAATAAATATCGTGGGGACGCGCGGTTAGCGCGCTTGCCTCACGTTCTGCTCAAGCTGCCGAGGGCCGGTCATGAAGCGCGTGCTGGTGGTGGACGCGGACGCGGAGCGCCGTCGCTACCTGCAGGACGTCCTGGAATTCCTCGAGTACGAGGTGCTGCCGGTCGGCTCGGTCGCCGAGGGCGGTGAGCACCTGAGCGGCGAGGGCCGCGCGGACATCGCCCTGCTGGGGCCGGCCCCGAGCGAGCGCGAGCTCGCCGAGAGCTTCCGCTCCGTCAAGTCCGCGGACAGCTTCATCCCGGTGGTGCTGGTCGTCTCGCCCGAGTCCCGGGGCGAGACGAGTCGGGAGCTGGCCGAGGGGGTCCTCGCGCGGGTGACCCTGCCGCTGCGCCTGCAGGCCCTCCAGCACGCCCTGCAGCAGGTGGACGTGTACCTCGAGAACCGCTACGCGAGCGGCAACACCCGTTCCCTGGAGCTCTTCCGCAGCCTGGTGGGCACCAGCGCGGCGGTGCGGCGGGTGCGGCGGATGATCGAGCAGGTGGCGGACACCGACGCGACCGTCCTGATCCTCGGCGAGTCCGGCACCGGCAAGGAGGTGGTGGCGCGCAACATCCACTACCAGTCCTCGCGCCGCTACAAGCCCTTCGTGCCCCTCAACTGCGGGGCGATCCCCTCCGAGCTCCTGGAGAGTGAGCTCTTCGGACACGAGAAGGGGGCGTTCACCGGGGCCATCAGCGCCCGCCGCGGGCGGTTCGAGATGGCCGAGGCCGGCACCCTGTTCCTCGACGAGATCGGCGACATGCCCCTCGCGATGCAGGTCAAGCTCCTGCGGGTGTTGCAGGAGCGCGTGTTCGAGCGGGTGGGGAGCAACAAGAGCATCACCGCCAACGTCCGCATCGTGGCTGCGACCCACGCCAACCTGGAGGAGGCGATCGGCGCGGGGCGCTTCCGCGAGGACCTGTTCTACCGCCTGAACGTCTTCCCCATCGAGATGCCGCCCCTGCGCGAGCGGGGAGAGGACCTGCCGCTCCTCATCAACGATCTCGTCTCGCGGCTCGAGCACGAGAAGCGGGGCTCGGTCCGGCTCACGCCCCAGGTGGTCCGCACCCTCACCGCCTACCCCTGGCCCGGCAACGTGCGGGAGCTCGCGAACCTCGTGGAGCGTCTCGTGATCCTCTACCCGAACGGTGTCGTCGACGTCCAGGACCTGCCCGGGAAATACCGGATGGACGACTCGTTGCAGGACCTCCCGAGGGACGCGGACCTCGAGGTCTCCGGCCCGGCCGCGTCGACCCAGCGCCTGCCGCGCGAGGGCCTGGACCTGAAGGACTATCTGAACCAGCTGGAGTACGTCCTCATCCGGCAGGCCCTGGACGAGGCCGACGGGGTGGTGGCCCAGGCGGCGAAGCGGCTCAAGATGGGCCGCACGACGCTGGTGGAGAAGATGCGCAAGTACGACATCCACCGGCCCGAGGGCGCGACGGAGTTCTGACGCCGCCGGCGCGAAGGAGCGAGCAGTCGTTCGTAAGGACCTGATCTCGCAGGGCATCGCTATCCGGCACAGCCTTTGCTTCTTCGAGGCGAGCCAGGCGTGCCTTGGGGCCGCCGGCGAGACCCGGAAGAGGCCCGATGCCCGCCGCGACCGCTGCAGTCCAGAATCGTTCCCCGACCCAGGGCCCCCGCGCGGGCCGTAACGCGACGCCATTGGCGCACGCCGCCGCCCTGGCGGCGAGACCCGGGGCCGGACGGGCAAACCAGACCCTCGAAGCCCTGCCGGCCGGCGTGGTCGTGCTGAACGCGCAGGGTCTGGTCGAGGTCTGCAACCCCGCGGCCCGTGCCCTGATGGGGGAGGACGCCCGGGGCCAGCGCTGGCGGGAGGTTGCGGCGCGGGTCTTCCGGCCGCGCCCCGACGACGGGCCGGACCTCTCGCTCGTGAACGGCCGGCGGGTGCACATCGACACCACGTCGCTGCGGGACCCGCCGGGTCAGCTGCTGCTGATACAGGACGTGACCGAGGTCCGCGCCCTGCAGACGCGGGTTGCGCAACTGGAGCGGCTCTCGGCGCTCGGCGAGATGGCGGCCGCGCTGGCCCACCAGGTGCGCACGCCCCTCGCCTCGGCTCTGCTCTACGCGGGGGCCCTGGCCCGGCCCGGTGTGGACGCGGCACGCTACTCCGGCAAGTTGGCGGACGTCCTGCGCCAGCTCGAGGGGCTGGTGCGGGACATGTTGCTGTTTGCCCGCCAGGGCCGCTTCGAGATGGAGGGCCTGTCGGTCGGGCAGCTGGTGGAGCAGGTGCGCCAGCCCCTCGGCCCCCGCATGGAGGCCCGCGGGGTGCGCCTGGAATGCCGGGTCCCCTCGCCCGACACGCGGCTGTGGGGCAGCGGACAGGCCCTCGCCGGGGCCATCGGAAACCTGATCGACAACGCCTGGGAGGTGGGCGCCCGCAACGTGCTCCTCTCGGTGGCGTCGCCAGGGCCAGGGCTGCTCACCATCGACGTCGTCGACGACGGTCCGGGCGTGCCGGCGGAGCTCCGGGAAAGCCTCTTCCGGCCCTTCTTCACCACGCGCCCGGGCGGGAGCGGCCTCGGGCTCGCCGTGGCCCGCGCGGTGGCCGAGGCCCACGGGGGGCGAGTGGCGCTGGTCGACAGCCCGGCGCCCGGGGCCCACTTCCGGATCGACCTGCCCCTGTGGGTGCAGCCCGAGCCGGCCCCCGGGCACACGGCGACGGGAGCCAAGCCGTGACCCGGGACGTCTGGGAAGTGCTGGTGGTCGAGGACGACGCGCCGCTGCGCGAGGCACTCGTGGACACCCTCGCGCTCTCCGGCTACCGGGTGCAGGCGGCGGCCGACGGGGAGGAGGCCCTGCGGCTCCTCGAGCGCGCCTCCGCGGGGCTCGTGGTGAGCGACGTGCAGATGCGCCCCATGGACGGGCTCACGCTCCTGCGGCGCCTGCGTGCCGCGCACCCCGAGCTGCCGGTCCTGCTGATGACGGCGTACGGCACCGTCCAGCAGGCCGTGGAGGCGATGCGCGAAGGCGCCGTCGACTATCTCGTGAAACCCTTCGAGGCCGAGGTCCTCATCGCCAAGGTCGCCCAGTACCTGCGGGCGGTCACCGGAGCGGACGCCGAGGTCGTGGCCGAGGACCCCGCGAGCCGCGCCCTCCTCGCGTTGGCGGCGCGGGTCGCGGAGAGCGAGGCGACGGTGCTGCTCACCGGGGAGAGCGGGACGGGCAAGGAGGTGCTGGCGCGCTTCGTTCACCGCCAGTCGCGCCGGGCCGCCGGTCCCTTCGTCGCCATCAATTGCGCCGCGATCCCGGACAACATGCTCGAGGCGGTGCTCTTCGGCTACGAGAAGGGCGCCTTCACGGGGGCCTACCGAGCCTCGCCGGGGAAGTTCGAGCAGGCCCAGGGCGGTACGCTGCTCCTCGACGAGGTCTCCGAGATGAGCCTGCCGCTGCAGGCCAAGCTGCTGCGCGTCCTGCAGGAGCGTGAGGTCGAGAGGCTCGGCGGCCAGGGCACGGTTGCGCTCGACGTCCGCGTGCTCGCGACCTCCAACCGGGACCTCCGGGGCGAGGTGGCGGCGGGCCGGTTCCGCGAGGACCTCTATTACCGGTTGAACGTGTTCCCGTTGCACCTGCCGGCCCTGCGCGATCGCCCGCGCGACATCGTCCCGCTGGCCGAGCACCTGCTCGCCCGGATGTCGGCGGCGGCCGGGCAGGTGGCGCCGGCGCTCGACCCCACGGCCCGGGAGGGCCTGCAGGCGCACCGCTGGCCGGGGAACGTACGCGAGCTCGGCAACCTCCTGCAGCGCGCGCTCATCCTGTCCCAGGGCGGGCGCATCAGCGCAGCGGACCTGGCCTTCGAGAGCGCTCGACTGCCCGAGAGTCGCCCCCCCGCGGCGCCCGAGCCCGGGGAGGAGGCGCCGGCGGTGGGGCTTGGCGACGCCCTCCGGCGCCAGGAGCGCGAGCGGATCCTGACCGCGCTCGCAGAGGAGCGGGGCAACCGCGCGCTCGCCGCGGCCCGGCTCGGTATCAGCCCCCGCACGCTGCGCCACAAGCTCCAGCGCATGCGCGAAGCGGGCGTTTCCTGAGGAGGATGGCGATGAGAGTCTCCGGTGCACCGGACCTGCAGGCGCTGCTCGCGCAGATGCGGGCGCTCGCGAACGAAGCCCGCCCCGCGCAGGGCGCGGACTGGGGACGCCCGGCCCAGGGCGCCGATTTCGGCCGGGTGCTGAGCGAGTCGCTCGCGGCGGTGAACGGGCTTCAGCAGCGCGCCGACGGGCTCGCGGAGTCCTTCGAGCTCGGCGACCCGAAAGTGAGCCTGGCCGAGGTCTCGGTGGCCCGGGAAAAGGCCGGGCTTGCGTTCCAGGCGACCCTGCAGGTCCGCAACAAGCTGCTCGCGGCCTACCAGGACATCATGAACATGCCCATCTAGCGGCAGCGCGAAAGGGCAGGGGGCTGAGCGGACATGGCGGTGACGGCAGAGGGCGGACAGCAACTCCTGGCGCGGCGATCGGGGCCCATGGCGGCCCTGCAGGCGCTGAGCGAGATGCCGGTCCTGAAACAGGCGGGGGTCATGGCGGGACTGGCCCTCAGCGTGGCACTCGGGATCTGGGTGGTGCAGTGGTCGCGCTCGCCCGGGTACAGCGTGCTCTACGGAAACCTCGCGCCCAAAGAGGCGACGGAGGTGGTGGCAGGGCTCGAGCGGGCCCGGATCCCCCATCGGCTCGACGCCCAGAGCGGGGCGGTCCTCGTGCCGGGGGCGGACGTGCAGCGGGCGCGCATGGCGCTCGCCGGGGAGGGGTTGCCCCACAGCGCGGAGCTCGGCTTCGAGTTGCTGCAGCGCGAGCCCGAGATGGGCACCAGCCAGTTCATGGAGCAGGCCCGCTACCAGCGGGCCCTCGAGGTCGAGCTCGCCCGGTCGGTGGCGACCATCCAGGGCGTCGAGAAGGCAAGGGTGCACCTGGCCCTGCCCAAGGCCTCTGCGTTCGTGCGCGAGCGCAAGCGCGTCAGCGCCTCGGTGCTCGTGCACCTCTACGCGGGCCGCAGCCTGGAGCAGCCCCAGGTGGCGGCCATCGCGAACCTGGTGGCGGCCAGTGTCCCGGGGATGGACGTCGGGGACGTCCGGGTCGTGGACCAGAAGGGGCGTCTGCTGACGGCGTCCGACCCCTCCCGGGAGGCGCTGCACTCGCAGCAGGAGTTCGATTTCAGCCGTCGGCTGGAGAGCTACTACATCAGGCGCATCGAGGACATCCTCTCCCCGATCCTGGGTCCGGACGGCGTGCGCGCCCAGGTGGTCGCCGAGGTCGATTTCACGCGCACCGAGCAGACCCGGGAGAGCTTCAGCCCCGAGCTGACTGCCCTGCGCAGCGAGCAGGTGGCCGAGGACACGCGCGCGGGGGCGGCGGGTCTCGCCTCCGGCGTGCCGGGCGCGCTGAGCAATACCCCGCCGGGGGCGGGGTCGGCCCCGGAGCAGGCGGCCCCTGCGGTGCGCGCGCAGGGAGCGGGCGAGGCGCGGGCCCAGGGTCAGGGACCCGCCGGCGCGGCTGGCCTGCCGGCCGGGAGCGGAGCCCAGGGCAACGTCCTGAGCCGCCGGTACACGCGCAATTTCGAGGTCGACCGTACCGTCAGCCACACGACCCTGCCCACCACGACCCTGAAGCGCCTCTCGGTGGCGGTGGTCCTGGACGACCTGCGCTCCGTCGGGGAGGACGGGGAGGCGGTGCGCCGCTCCCTGAAGCCCGAGGAGCTGGAGCGGTTCTCGGGCCTCGTGCGCGAGGCCATCGGATTCAGCACGGCGCGGGGCGACAGCGTCAACGTCGTCAACGTCCCCTTCACCACCGGCGTGGGGGGCGAGGCCTTCGAGGAGCCCACCGTTTGGGAGCAGTCCTGGGTCTGGGATCTCGGTAAGCAGCTGCTCGCCGCCGGCATCGTGCTCCTGCTGGTGCTCGGGGTGTTGCGCCCCACCATGCGCCGGCTGGCGAGCCAGGCCCCGTTGCTCGCCGCGCCGCCCGGTCTGGCGGGACCGCGGGGGCAGGCCGACCGGGTGTCCGGTGGCGGACTCGCCGAGGACCGGCTGAGCCTGTCGGATGCGCAGTCCGGGGCGTCGCGGCCTGGCGGGGGCGTCGCCCGTGACCGTCAGTTGCAGCAGGTGGACAGCCTGCGCTCCCTGGTGACCCAGGACCCCAAGCGGGTGGCCCAGGTCGTGCGGAACTGGATCGGCGAGAATGAGTGACGCGGGCGAAGGTGCGCTGAAGGGCGTGGAGCGGGCGGCCGTCCTGCTCCTGATGCTCGGCGAGGAAGGGGCAGCCTCGGTGCTGCAGCACATGGGCCCCCGGGAGGTGCAGAAGCTCGGTGCCTCCATGTCCTCGATCCGCAACGTCTCCCAGGACCAGGTCAACGGGGTGGTCGACCGCTTCCTCGACGCGGTGGGCAAGCACACCGCCCTCGGCATCGACGCCGAGAGCTACATGCGCACCGCCCTGGTGAAGGCCCTCGGCGAGGACAAGGCGAGGGGCCTGATGGACCGGATCGTGCTCGGCGACGCCACCCAGGGCCTCGAGACCCTGAAGTGGATGGACCCGCGCTCGATCGCCGACATGATCCGCAACGAGCACCCCCAGATCGTGGCCATCGTGCTCGCCTACCTGGAGAGCGACCACGCGGCCGAGGTGCTCGCGCACCTCCCCGAGCGCACGCGCTCGGACCTCCTGCTGCGCATCGCCACGCTGGACACCGTCCAGCCCGCGGCCCTGCAGGAGCTCAATCTCGTGCTGGAGAAGCAGTTCTCGGGCAGTGCCACCGTGAAGGCCTCCGCCGTCGGGGGTGTGCGCACGGCCGCCAACATCCTGAACTTCATGGACGGCAGCTCGGAGACCGAGGTCATGGACCGGATGCGCGACGCCGATGGCACGCTCGCGCAGCAGATCCAGGACCTGATGTTCGTGTTCGAGGACCTGATCGAGATCGACGACCAGAGCATCCAGGCGCTGCTGCGGGAGATCTCCTCGGAGACCCTGCTGCTCGCGCTGAAGGGCGCCGACGAGGAGGTCAAGGAGAGGTTCTTCAGGAACATGTCCAAACGCGCCTCCGAGATGCTGCGCGACGACCTCGACGCCAAGGGGCCGGTGCGGGTGAGCGAGGTCGAGGTGGCGCAGCGGGAGATCCTGAGCGTCGCCCGGCGCATGTCCGACGAGGGCCAGATCGTTCTCGGGAAGGGTGGTGAGGAGATGGTGTGATGGCCGCCCCGCGCAAGCTCATCACGGCGGCGGAGCTGCGCCGCTTCGACCAGTGGGAGCTCCCCGTGATCGGCGTCGAGGAGGGCCGGCAGGGCCGGGGAGAGGACGAGCTCGCGCGCCCGCTGACCGCGGCCCAACTCGAGGCCCTGCACGCCGAGGCCTACCGGGACGGGTTCGAGCAGGGCCGGCAGGCGGGTGAGGAGGCGGGCTACCGGGACGGACGGGAGGCGGGGGAGGCGGAGGCGGCGGCGCGTCTGGCGCACATCCAGTCGATCCTGGACCTGCTGGCGCGCCCCCTCGAGGCCCTCGACCGGGAGGTGGAGGACTCTCTGCTCGCCCTCACCACGAGCGTCGCCCGCCACGTGCTCCGCCGGGAGCTGCGCACCGACCCCGGGCAGGTCATCGCGGTGGTCCGGGAGGCGGTCTCGGTCCTGCCGGTGGCGGCCCGAAGCGTCCGGGTGCACCTGAACCCGGCCGACGCGGCGCTGCTGCGCGAGCGGATGCGGGTGGGGGACGGCGAGGAGAGCCGCTGGCAGATCGTGGAGGACCCCATGCTCACCCGGGGTGGCTGCCGAGTCTCCACCGACGTCTCCCTCGTGGACGCCAGCGTGGAACAGCGACTCGCCGCCGTGGTGGCGCGGGTGCTCGGCGAAGAGCGCGAGGGCGAACGTGTCTCCTGATCTCGACCGTCAGCGGCTCTGGGCCTCGCGCCTCGCGTCCTGCGGGCAGCGGGCGGAGAGCCCGCCGCCGCTCGTGGTCCAGGGGATGCTCACGCGGATGGTGGGGCTCACCCTGGAGGCCGTGGGGTGCCAGGCGGCCATCGGCGACCGCTGCCGGGTCGCCGGCCCCGGGGGCAGTGTCGTGGAATCCGAGGTGGTGGGGTTCGGGGCGGACCGGCTCTTCCTGATGCCCATCGGCGACATCCGTGGGCTCGCCCCGAACGCGCGCGTCACCCCGGTCGGGCGCGGGGGCGACGTGGGGCTCAGCGACGCGGTGCTCGGGCGCGTGCTCTCGGGCACCGGCGTGCCGCTGGACGGCAAGGGACCGGTTGCGGTGGCGCGGCGGGTCCCGCTCGCGGGGCGCGCCGTCAACCCCCTGTCCCGGCATCGCATCGACCAGCCTCTCGACGTGGGCGTGCGGGCCATCAACGCCCTGCTCACGGTGGGACGGGGGCAGCGCATGGGGTTGTTCGCGGGCAGCGGCGTCGGCAAGAGCCGGCTGCTCGGGATGATGACGCGGTTCACCGAAGCCGACGTGGTCGTGGTCGGTCTCATCGGCGAGCGCGGACGCGAGGTGAAGGAGTTCATCGAGGGCATCCTGGGCGAGGAGGGGATGGCGCGTGCGGTGGTCGTGGCCTCCCCGGCCGACGACCCCCCACTCATGCGCCTGCACGGCGCCGCGCTGGCGACCTCGGTCGCCGAGTACTTCCGCGACCAGGGCCGGCACGTCCTGCTCCTGATGGACTCGCTCACCCGCTACGCCCAGGCCCTGCGCGAGATCGGCCTCGCGATCGGCGAGCCACCCGCAACCCGGGGCTACCCACCCTCAGTCTTCACCCGTCTGCCGCAACTGGTGGAGCGGGCGGGCAACGGGGAGTCGGGGGGCGGCTCCATCACGGCCTTCTACACGGTGCTGACCGAGGTGGACGAGCAGCACGACCCCATCGCCGACTCGGCGCGCGCCATCCTCGACGGTCACGTCGTCCTCTCGCGCACGCTGGCCGAGGCGGGCCACTACCCGGCCATCGACCTGGAGCGGTCCATCAGCCGGGCGATGGCGGACATCTGCGACCCGCGCCACTTGCAGGACGCGCGGCGCTTTCGGCAGGTGTACTCGGTGTACCGCCGGCACGAGGACCTGATCAGCGTGGGTGCGTACGCGGCGGGCAGCGACCCGCAGGTGGACCACGCGATTCAGATGTACCCACGCCTGATGGGCTTCCTGCGCCAGGACATCGGGGAACGGGACGTGATCGCGGACAGCCTGCAGGGCCTGCGCGCGACGGTGAGGTCCGGCGAGGCCGCGGGCGCCCCGGAGCGTCCGGGGGCGGGTGCGGTGCAACGGGCCGCACCCCCGGCTCGCCGCGGGTGACTGACGAGTGAACCGCTCGACCCGGCTGGAGCCCTTCGCCCGCCTCGCCGACCAGCGCCAGCAGGGCGCAGCCCGCTCGCTGCAGGCGAGCCGGGAGGAGCTCGTCCACTACGAGGCGCGTCTGGGCGAGCTCAAGGCGTATCGGGCCGAGTATGTGGAACGCCTTCAGAAGATAGGAAAGTCAGGTAGTTCTGCGAATCATATCAAGCGATTTCTCGTATTCATCAACCAGGTGGACGAGGGCGTGCGCCAACTGGAGTCGCTGATCGCCCTGACCCGGGGGCGATTCGACCAGCGCCGAGAGGAATGGCTCGCCGCGCGTTCGCGCTTCCGCGTGCTCGACGAGGTGCTCACCCGGGCGCGCAGCGAGGAAGACCGGAACCGCCTGAGGAGCGAGCAGCGCGAAAGCGATGAGCGCGCCGCACAGGTCCCCCGGGCCCGCTGACCCCCCTCGACCCCGACCTGGCCCGAGGGTTGCTTTACACACCCCGGACCTCCTGGAGCCAGACCGATGCAGGCCATTGTCGCCAACCTGACCGCTCCGCTTCCCGCCTTCGAGGCCGTCCGGACGGACGGCCCTCTCCCCGCCCCGGGACTGGCGGGGGAGGGCGCGCCCGCCGCGGAGAGCGCCGCGGGGCTGCCGTTTGCCTCCGTCTTCGCGGAGGCGCTCGGGCCACCGCCGGCCGGCGGCGCGCCAGCGCTGACCCCGGGGGCGTCGCCTCCTGCCCAGGGGGCGACGGAAGAGCTGCCGGACGGCAACGGTTTGCCGGTTGCGGCAACGTCCCTGCTGGCCCCGCTGCCTGCGTTGCCCCCGGCGTTGCCGCCCGGGGGGGTGGCTGCGGAGCCCGTCGAGCCCGAGCTGGGCGCCGAGGCCGGGAGCGAAGACGCCGGGCCCGCAGCGCCAGCCGCGACGGCCTTGCCCCTTGTGGCCCTCGGGCCCCCGGCGGGCGCCGGGCCAGGACCGGGCGGTCCGGTGCCTGCCGCCCCGCCCCGCGATGCCCTGGCCCCCGGGGACCTGGAACCCGCTTCCGTGGCGCCACGGGAGCACCCGGCGCACCGGACGTCGCGAGGCCCGGCGTTCCCCGCTCCCCTGCAGGGCGCGGTGGCGAGCGGGGCTGCGGAGGGCGCCGTCCAGGACCCGGTGTCCCTCGCCCCCGTGGCCGGGCCCGAGCCCGCGGAGCTCGCCGAATCCGGCGCGGCAGATGGGGACCCCGACCCCGGGAACCTCGCCCTGCTCTCCACCTCCCGTCAGCGCCACGCTGCCGCCCCCCAGGCGCTGTCCGCCGAAGGGACCGGCGCCCCCGCGCTTTCCCCGCGGGTGGGGAGCCCCGGGTGGGCGCCAGCGCTCTCCGACCGTGTGGCGTGGATGGTGGAGGGCGAGGTGAAGCAGGCGGACCTGCGGCTCAACCCGCCCGAGCTCGGACCGCTCGAGGTCCGGATCTCGATGGTCGACGACGAGGCCCGCATCACCTTCACCGCCTCGCACCCCCAGGTCCGGGAGGCCCTGGAGGCGGCGCTGCCGAAGCTGCGGGACATGCTCGGCGGCAGCGGAGTGCAGTTGCTGCAGGTGGACGTCTCCGGACACGGCGCCGGGCACCGGCGGCCGCCCGAGGCAGGGTCCGGGGCCGCCGCGGGGCAGGCAGCGGCCTCGCGGGGTGGGTCACGGGAGGCCCTAGCGGCCCTCGGGACCGTGAGTCCGCACCGACAGCGGGGCCTGGTGGACGCCTACGCGTGACCTCGACCGGGTGCGCCGGCTCCCTGCGGCGCACCCGGTGCGGGATTTCCATCGCGCCCCGGGGTGCGTGGCGCCCCGAGGGCGTCAAGAATCCGCGAAGGTCTCGGGAACATCGTTGTAACTCATTGATTTAAGAACCAGTCTCTTGATGGCATGCCGTTTGCTGTTCCGCCAGTGACCTTCGGCGCGGAGAGCTCGGCATGGCGGACAAGGAGATCCAACTCGCAGCCCCGGCGGCACCGGCGGGTGGACGGCGCAAGGTCGTCCTGCTCGGCGCTGGCGCGGTCCTGCTCTTCCTGGGCGTGGGAGCGGCGGTGCTCTACTTCACCGGTTGGCTGCCCGGCCAGTGGCAAGCCGGCGCGGCGTCCTCCCAGGGGGCGAAGCCGGTCCGACGCGAGGCGGTGTACGTCTCCCTGGACCCGCCCTTCACCGTCAATCTGCAGGGGCACGGCCCCACACGCTACTTTCAGGCCACCGTCGAGGTGTTGACGCGGGACCCTGCGGTCGAGGCGGCCCTGAAGCGCCACCTGCCGATCATCCGCAACGACCTGGTCATTCTCTTCAGCAGCAAGGACGCCAAGGACCTGGCGTCGATGGAGGGCAAGGAGAGGCTGCGTGCCGAGGCCCTCGCCACGGTGAAGAAGGTGCTCGAGGGCGAGACCGGAACGGCCGACGTCGAGCAGGTGTTCTTCACCAGCTTCGTGATGCAGTAGCCCATGCCCGCCACCGACATCCTGTCCCAGGACGAGATCGACGCGCTGCTGCACGGCGTCGACCAGGGCGAGGTCGAGACTGAGGGCCCCGGCGTTCCCGCCGGGGCGGCGGTGCGGCCTTACGATTTCACCAGCCAGGACCGCATCGTCCGGGGCCGGCTCCCGACCCTGGAGATGATCAACGAGCGCTTCGGGCGCCTGTTCCGGATCAGCCTGTTCAACCTGCTACGCCGTCTGCCGGAGGTCACGGTCGGCACGGTGCAGATGATGAAGTTCAGCGAGTACGTGCACTCGCTTTTCGTGCCGGCGAACATGAATCTGGTAAAGCTCCGGCCGCTGCGCGGGACCTCGCTGTTCGTGCTGGATCCGAAGCTCGTCTACATCGTGGTGGAGAACTTCTTCGGCGGGAGCGGACGCTTCCAGTCAAAGATCGAGGGGCGGGAGTTCACCGCCACCGAGATGCGGGTCGTCCAGCTGGTCCTCGAGCGCATGTTCCACGACCTGCGCGAGGCCTGGGCGCCCGTCCTCGACATCAGCCTCGAGTACGTCGGGTCCGAGGTCAATCCGCACTTCGCGAACATCGTCAGTCCGAGCGAAGTGGTCGTCACCACGGTGCTGCACGTGGAACTGGACGGAGGCGGAGGAGACCTGCACCTCACGCTGCCGTACTCCATGGTGGAGCCGATCCGCGACCTCCTCGACGCCGGGGTGCAGAGCGACCGTTCCGAGCGCGACGAGCGCTGGACCCGGACCCTGCGCGAGGAGCTGGAGTCGGCCAACGTGGAGATCGGAGTGACGCTGACCGAGGCGAGCCTCACGTTGCGCGAGCTGCTCGAGATGCAGCCGGGTGACGTCATCCCGGTGGAGATCCCGCCGCGGCTGGTGGCGCGGGTCGGCGAAGTGCCCGTCTTCTGGGCGAAATTCGGCACCTCGCGCGGAAAGCTGGCGCTCAAGGTCGAGCAGCCCGCGCGGCATGCCCGACCGGCAACGAGTGACTTGGACAGGGTGGCCATCGATGAGTGAACAGACGAAATCCCGGGAAGAGCTCATGGCCGCGGAGTGGGCCGAGTCCATCGGGCGGCAGGCGGACGCCGCGCCGGGCCCCTCCCCGAAACCACGTGCGGCGCGGGAGGCGAGCGTCGCGCGCGCCCCGCTGGAGGACCTTCGCGCGGACCCGGCGGTGCCCCCACGGGAGGTGAGCCTCGACGCGATCCTCGACATCCCCGTGAGCCTCTCCATGGAGATCGGCAGGACCCGGATCAACATCCGTCACCTGCTGCAGCTCAACCAGGGCTCCGTCGTCGAGCTGGACCGCCTGGCCGGCGAGCCCCTTGACGTGCTCGTCAACGGCACGCTCATTGCCCACGGGGAGGTGGTGGTGGTGAACGAGAAGTTCGGCATCCGCCTGACGGACGTCGTGAGCGCGCACGAGCGCGTGCAGAAGCTGCGCTGACGCGCCAGGGGATCGCCGTGCGGGCAATCATCACCGTGTTGGGGCTTGGCCTGTCGGGGCGCGCAGCCTGGGCGGGCGCGGCGACCTCCGCCGTCCCCCCGCCGGTACTGGACACGGGCCACGTGCTCTCCGTGCTCCTCGGCCTGCTGGCCGTGCTGGCGACCATCGCCGTCCTCGCCTGGGCCCTGCGCCACCTCTTCCGGGTGGGTGCGGGGGCCGAGGGGCTCGTGCAGGTCCTCGGCTCGACCTCGCTGGGGGCACGCGAGCGAGTGGTGCTGCTGCAAGTGGGCGGCGAGCAGATCCTGGTCGGCGTCGCGCCCGGGCGCGTGC
This sequence comes from Gammaproteobacteria bacterium, assembly GCA_017999615.1. NCBI lineage: Bacteria > Pseudomonadati > Pseudomonadota > Gammaproteobacteria > Gammaproteobacteria bacterium. The sequence continues at coordinate 37,941 of JAGNLM010000008.1, forward strand.
AGACCCTGCACGTCCTCGACGAACCGGTGACGCTGCCTTCGCCGGGGGCGGCGCCGGGTTTCCATGCTCAGCTGGCCCGGTTCCTCGGGCGCCCGGCGATGGGGGAGCGCCGTGAGGTGGGGGAGCGCCGTGAATAGGGGCCCCGCAGCCCTGGCGCCGGTCCTGCTGGGCCTCCTTCTCCTCGCAGCGTTGCCGTTCCCCGCGGGGGCGGCGGAGCCTGCCATCCCGGCCCTCGCCGTGACGACCTCGGGCGACGGTCAGCAGACCTGGTCGCTCAGTCTGCAGCTCCTGCTCCTCATGACGGTCCTGAGCGTGCTGCCCGCGGCGCTCATCATGATGACGTCGTTCACCCGCATCGTGGTGGTGCTGGCGATCCTGCGCCAGGCCCTCGGCACGACGACCACGCCGTCGAACCAGATCCTCCTCGGTCTCGCCCTGTTCCTCACGCTCTTCGTGATGATGCCGGTCATAGACCGGGTGCGGGACGAGGCCCTGAGCCCGTACCTGGAGAACAAGGTCAACTTCACCGAAGCGCTGCAGCGGGCCGAGTCGCCGGTTCGCCGCTTCATGCTGAGCCAGACGCGGGAGACCGACCTCGCTCTCTTCGCCGAGCTCGCCGGGGCCGAGGCCATCGAGTCCGCGGAACAGGTCCCGTTCCGGGTCCTGATGCCGGCCTTCGTGACGAGCGAGCTGAAGACCGCGTTCCAGATCGGGTTCCTGATGTTCCTGCCGTTCCTGGTGATCGACCTGGTGGTGGCGAGCGTGCTCATGTCGATGGGCATGATGATGCTCTCGCCGCTGGTCATCTCGTTCCCCTTCAAGCTCCTGCTGTTCGTGCTGGTGGACGGCTGGGCGCTGGTCGTGGGAACGCTGGCCTCGAGCTTCTACGGACCCTGAAGGGGGAGTCTGCGGGCGTGCGGAGGGAGGCTGTCCATGGGTGCTGACGCCGTTCTCAGCATGGGTCGCGGGGCCCTGGAGCTGGTCATCCTCCTGGTGCTGGTGCTGCTGGTGCCGTCGCTGGTCGTGGGTGTCCTGGTGAGCCTGTTCCAGGCGGCCACCCAAATCAACGAAATGACATTAAGCTTCATCCCTAAGTTATTGATAACAGTACTTGTCATGGTGCTTGCGGGCCCCTGGATGATCACCCTGGTGACCGACTACACCCGCCGCGTGATGGAGGCCATTCCCTCCCTCATCGGGTAGGGAGCGGCGCGGCCAGCCCACTGCCCGAGCCCCATGACCCTGCCCGCCGACACCGTCTCGCTGCTCCTGGCGACCTGGCTCTGGCCGTTCCTGCGGGTGGCGGCCTTGCTGACGTCGGCCCCGCTCCTCGGAGCAAGCTACGTGAACCGGCGCGTCCGGCTTGCGCTTGCCTTCGCGCTGGCCCTGGTCCTCACCCCCCTGGTGGAGGCCCCGGCCGCCTCCCCGTTCTCGCTGGCGGGGTTGCTCCTCGGTGTGGAGCAGGTGGTCGTGGGACTCCTGATGGGATTCGCGGCCCACCTCATGCTGCTGGTGTTCGACCTCGCGGGGCAGCTCGTCAGCCAGACGATGGGCCTCGGCTTTGCGGCCATGGTGGACCCCGCGAGCGGTGCGCAGGTGCCGGCGGTGAGCCAGCTCTATCTCATCCTGACCTCTCTCGTGTTCGTGACGCTCGACGGGCATCTCCTGCTGGTGCAGGTGCTCGCCCGCAGCTTCGAGGTGCTCCCCCTCGGGGCGAGCGTCGACCCGGGCGCGTTCCGGGAGCTGGCGATGCGTGCCGGGTGGGTGCTCGGGGCCGGGGCCCTCATCGCGCTGCCGTCGGTCACCGCGATGCTGCTCGTGAACCTCGCCTTCGGCGTCATGACCCGGACGGCGCCGCAGCTGAACCTGTTCGCGGTCGGCTTCCCCATCACCCTGATCATGGGCTTCGTGGTCATCCTGCTTTCGCTGCCCGGGGTCCTGTCCCAGGTGGAGGCCACCACGACGGAGGTCCTGTCTTGGGCCCTCGAACTGGTGGGCGGGGGAGGCTAGGTGGCCGAGCACGAAGACGGCCAGGAACGCACCGAACAGCCGACCGAACGAAGGCTGCAGCGGGCACGCGAGCAGGGACAGGTTGCCCGCTCCCGTGAGCTCGCGAACCTGGGCCTGCTGCTCACCGCCGCCGCCGGCCTGATGGCGCTCGGCCCGGCGACCCTCTCGGGCCTGGTGGAGATCGTCCGCCGGGGGCTCACTCCCAGCCGGGAGGTGCTGGCCGGGGGGGGCAGCGACCTTCTTTCGACCCTGGCCGCCACCGCCGCCGACGCCCTGTTCCTGCTCCTGCCCCTGCTCGCTGCCCTGCTGGTGGTGGCCGTTCTGGCGCCCCTCGCCCTCGGGGGGTGGACGTTCTCGACCGAGGCCCTCGCCCTGAAGCCCGAGCGTCTGAACCCGGTGAAGGGGCTTGCCCGGGTGTTCAGCCTGAACGGCCTCGCGGAGCTCGCCAAGGCCCTCGCCAAGTTCACCGTGCTCGCCCTGACCGCCGGGTTGCTGCTCTGGCGGGACATGGGCTCGATCCTGTCGCTCGGCACGCAGGGGCTCGCGCCGGCGCTGAGCGGTGCGGCCTCGCTGCTGCTGAATTCGTTCCTCGTCCTGTGCGGCGCGCTCGTGTCCATCGCCGCGCTCGACGTTCCCTACCAGTACTGGCGCCACCACCAGCAGCTGCGCATGAACCGCCAGGACCTCCGGGAGGAGTTGAAGGAAACCGAGGGCAAGCCCGAGGTCAAGTCGCGGCAGAGGATGCTGCAGCGAGAGGTGGCGCGGCGCCGGATGATGCAGGAAGTGCCGCGGGCGGACGTCGTGGTGACGAACCCCACGCACTTCGCTGTCGCGTTGCGCTATCGCCCCGAGAGCATGGCCGCGCCCCGCGTGGTCGCCAAGGGTGCGGACCTGGTCGCCCAGCGCATCCGCGAGCTCGCCGCCGAGCACGGTGTGCCCCTGCTCAGCGCGCCTCCGCTCGCGCGCGCCCTCTACCACGGGACGCGACTCGGCCAGGAGATCCCCGCGGGTCTCTACCAGGCCGTCGCCCAGGTGCTTGCCTACGTCTATGCCCTGCGCCGGCAGCGGCGGGAGGGAGGGGTCGCCCCGGTCCCGCCGACTGACCTGCCGGTGCCCGACGGGCACGCCGTGCGCGGCGAGGAGATCAGCGAATGAACGCGACGCTTGTGCTGGGAAGCCTGCGGGAGGCCTCCCGCAACGGGCTCGGGGCCGCGGTCCTGATGCTCCTCATGCTGGCGATGGTGGTCGTCCCGCTGCCGCCACTGCTGCTCGACGTCCTCTTCACCTTCAACATCGCGCTCGGCCTGGTAGTGCTGCTCGGTACGGTGTACGTCCGAAGCCCCCTCGAGCTCGCGGCGTTTCCGACCGTGCTGTTGCTGGCGACCCTGCTCCGGCTCTCCCTGAACATCGCCTCGACACGCGTGGTCCTGCTGAACGGACACCAGGGTCCCGCGGCGGCGGGGCACGTGATCGAGTCCTTCGGAAACTTCGTGATCGGCGGGGACTACGCGGTCGGACTGGTCGTCTTCGTCATCCTGATCATCATCAACTTCGTCGTCGTCACGAAGGGCGCGTCGCGCGTCTCCGAGGTGAGCGCGCGCTTCACCCTGGACGCGATGCCCGGCAAGCAGATGGCAATCGACGCCGACCTGAGCGCGGGTCTCATCACCCAGGACGAGGCGCGCCAGCGGCGGGCGGAGGTCTCCCAGGAGGCGGACTTCTACGGGGCGATGGACGGTGCCGGGAAGTTCGTGCGCGGGGACGCAGTGGCGGGCATCCTGGTGCTGCTGATCAACCTCATCGGCGGGATCGCCGTCGGCACGCTGCAGCACGGCATGGCCTTCTCGGAGGCCGGCCGGGTGTATTCGCTGCTCACCATCGGTGACGGTCTGGTCGCGCAGCTCCCTGCCCTGGTGCTGTCGACCGCGGCCGCCATCATGGTGACGCGGGTCTCCTCCAGCCAGGACATGGGGCAGCAGATCCTCGCGCAGCTCTTCGACCGCCCGAAGAGCCTCGCGGTGACTGCGGGCGTGGTGGGCGCCATGGGGCTCGTGCCCGGCATGCCGAATCTCGCCTTTCTCTCCCTCGCCGCGCTCGCGGGGGGGGCGGCGTGGCTGCTGCAGCGCCGGCGGCGGGAGGCGCGGGAGAAGAGCGCGTCGCTCGCCGCGGTGCCCGAGCCCGCTCCGGTCGAGCTCGGCTGGGAGGACGTGACCCCCGTCGACCCGGTCGGGCTCGAGATCGGGTACCGCCTCATCCCGCTCGTGGACAAGGCCCAGGGCGGCCAGCTCATGGGCCGGATCAAGGGGGTGCGCAAGAAGCTCTCCCAGGACCTCGGCTTCCTGGTTCCGTCGGTACACATCCGCGACAACCTGGACCTTGCGCCAGCCGCCTACCGGATCACGCTGCACGGGGTGGTGGTGGGCCGGGCGGAGGTGTTCCCGGACCGGGACCTCGCGATCAACCCGGGGCAGGTGTTCGGTCGGCTCGAGGGGACGGCCGGACGCGACCCCGTGTTCGGGCTGGAGGCGGTCTGGATCACGCCGGACCAGCGCGACCAGGCACAGACCTTCGGCTACACCGTGGTGGATTCGGCGACGGTCATCGCCACCCACCTGAACCAGGTCCTGCAGGACCACGCGAGCGAGCTGCTCGGCTACGACGAGGTCCAGCAGCTCCTCAACCGCCTGGCCAAGACGGCGCCCAAGTTGGTGGAAGACCTCGTCCCGAAGCAGCTGCCCCTCGGAACCGTCGTGCGGGTGCTGCAGGGCCTGCTGGCGGAGCAGGTGCCACTGCGCGATCTGCGCACGATTGCCGAAACGCTGGCGGCCCAGGCGTCGAGGAGTCAAGAGCCTGCCGTTCTGACCGCCGCGGTGCGCGAAGCCCTGGCCTCCATGATTGTTCAGAATATCAATGGGTTGGAAAAAGACCTTCAGGTCATCACGCTCTCTCCAAAGTTGGAACAGTTGTTGCTTCAGTCTGCGCAGGCCGGGAACGAGGGGGGATTGGGTCTGGAGCCGGGTCTCGCGGAATCCCTGCAGCGAGGGATCCGCCAGTCCGCGCAGCGCCAGGAGGCGGTGAACCGCCCGGCGGTGCTGCTGGTGTCCCAGGCCCTGCGCAGCTTCCTCTCACGATTCGCCCGGCAAGTGACCCCCACGCTGCGGGTGCTGGCCTGGAACGAGGTGCCGGACGACAAAGAGGTCCGCATCGTGGCGACGGTGGGCGGGGCAGATTGATGCGCGGCGGCTCGTGAACACGGACCGGCCGCGAAAGACCGAGGGGTGCCTGCAGTGAAGATCAAGCGCTACGTCGCGACCGACATGCGCCAGGCGCTGCGGACCGTCCGCGACGCCCAGGGACCGGACGCGGTGATCCTCTCGACCCGCAAGGTCGACGGTGGCGTCGAGGTGGTGGCCGCCATCGATTATGACGAGGCCGAGGCGCGGGCCAGTGTCGATCTCCCTCCCGTTCCCCCGCGTCCCCGTGCCGGGGCGGCGGAGGGCCGGGCGCCCGGCGCCCGGACGGTCCAGGCGTCGTCGGATGCGGGCGCGGTCGGGGGGGAGCCTCTCGTGAGTGCCTTGCGCGAGGAGGTGCGCTCCATCCGCGGCCTCCTCGAGCGGCAGCTCTCGGGGTTGGCGTGGGGCGAGTTGGGCCGCCGCCAGCCCCAGCGGGCCGCCCTGATCCGGCGCCTCGCGGAGCTCGAGATCCACCCACGGCTGGTGCGGGAACTGGTGGCCCAGGTTCCGGCCGCGACCGACGTGGAGACCGCCTGGCGCCAGGCGATGGGCCTGCTTGCGCAGTGGCTGCCGGTCGGCGACGGCGACCTGCTGGACAACGGTGGGGTCGTGGCGCTCCTCGGGTCGACCGGGGTGGGCAAGACCACCACTGTGGCCAAGATCGCCGCGCGCTTCGCGATGCGCCATGGGGCCGAGCAGGTGGCTCTGCTGACCACGGACAGTCTGCGCGTCGGCGCGGTCGAGCAGCTGCGCACCTACGCCCGACTGATGGGCATGCCGGTGCGAGTCGTGGGCGCGAAGGAGGAGCTGCGCTCCGCGATCGACGACCTGGCAGGTCGGCGACTGGTGCTCATCGACACCGCCGGGATGAGCCAGCGTGACATCCGCCTCTCGGAGCAGCTCGCGCTGCTGCAGGGCGGTTCCCCCATGGTGCGCGCCTACCTCGTGCTGTCGGCGACGGCCCAGCGCTCTGCCCTGGAGGAAGTGGTCACGGCGTTTCGGGGCGCGCCCCTCGAAGGCTGCATCGTCACCAAGCTCGACGAGGCGACCGGGTTGGGCGGCGTGCTGTCGGTCGTGGTGGAGCAGCAATTGCGGGTGGCGTACGTGAGTGACGGGCAGCGGGTGCCGGAGGACCTGCGCCCGGCGCGAGCCCACCACCTCCTGACCAGAGCGGTGAGCGCAGTCCAACGCCAGGGACAGACCTGCGACGATGAATCCCTTGAACTCACTTTCGGTGCGCTCGGTGCAGCCGGCCAGCTCTAACGCCTTCGCCAGCCAGGCGAGCGGGCTGCGGCGCATGCGTCAAATGCGGCCCGTGCAGGTCATCGCCGTCACCAGCGGTAAGGGTGGCGTCGGCAAGACCAACGTCTCGGTGAATCTCGCCATTGCCCTGGCCCAGGCCGGCAAGTCGGTGATGCTGATGGACGCCGACCTGGGGCTCGCCAACATCGATGTCCTGCTCGGTCTGCCGACGGGCCCGAATCTGGCGCACGTGATCGACGGGCGCTGCTCGCTCGAGGAAGCGATCGTCACCGGGCCCTCGGACATCAAGATCGTGCCCGCGGCCTCCGGGCTCCAGCGCATGGCGAGCCTGACCCCGCAGCAGCACGCGGGGCTCATTCACGCCTTCGGGCAGCTCTCCTTCGACCTGGACGTGATGGTGGTCGACACCGCCGCCGGCGTGTCCGACAGCGTGGTGCTCTTCGCGCTCGCGGCCCAGGAGATCGTGGTCGTGGTCTGCGACGAGCCGACCTCGATCACCGACGCGTACGCCCTCATCAAGCTGCTGCATCGGGACTACGGGCAGCAGCGGTTCCACATCCTGCCGAACATGACGCGCAGCGAGCGCGAGGGAGAGGCGATGTTCCGCAAGCTGTCCAGGGTTTGCGACCGCTTCCTGGACGTGTCCATGGACCTGATGGGGGTGGTCCCTTACGACGAGCACGTGCGCAAGGCCGTGCAGCGGCAGTCGGCGGTGCTGGAGGCCTACCCGACGAGCAGCGCCGCGCTCGCGTTCAAGAAACTGGCGACTCATACCGATAAATGGCCCGTGCCGGACCGCGCACGCGGACACCTGGAGTTCTTCGTAGAGCGGCTCATCCAGGCCGGGCAGAGGGGAGCGGAGGCATACCCATGAACGGGCTGGCGATGTACGTCGAGACGCAGGTCGGGACCCAGGACGAGGTCGTCATGCGATACGCGCCGCTGGTGAAGCGCATCGCGTACCACCTGATGACGCGCCTGCCCCCGAGTGTGCAGGCCGACGACCTGATCCAGGCGGGGATGATCGGTCTCATCGAAGCATCCCGGAACTACGACGCCAGTCAGGGAGCGAGCTTCGAGACCTACGCGGGCATCCGCATCCGCGGCGCGATGCTCGACGAAATCCGCAAGAGCGACTGGACCCCGCGCTCCCTGCACCGCAAGGTGCGGCAGGTCTCGGAGGCGATCCGGAACATCGAGAGCTCGGCGGGGCGCGACGCGCGCGACGTCGAGGTGGCCGAGCGCCTCGGGATTTCCCTCGAGGACTATCACCAGATCCTCCAGGACGCTTCGGGTCACAAGGTGTTCAGTCTGGAGGACCTCCCCGTAGGGGAGGACTCCGTGTCGGAGGGGCTCTCCGGCCCGATCAAGGGCCCGCTCGAATCGATCGAGATGGAGAAGTTCCGTGAGGCCCTGGCGGACGCGGTGGGCACGCTCCCCGAGCGCGAGCGACTGGTGATGTCGCTCTACTACGACGAGGAACTGAACTTGCGCGAGATCGGTGCGGTTCTCGGGGTGAGCGAGTCGCGGGTGTGCCAGATCCACGGACAGGCCATGATGCGGCTGAAGTCGCGGATGGCCGATTGGCGCAACGACTGACCTGCGCGCCAGGGTGCCAGGAGGCCGCGGTGGACACGGAGAAGATCGCAAAGACCTTCGACTGCATCGAGAACGCCGCCTGAGGCCGGCTCGATGCGGCTGACCTCGACACACCCGCGGGCACGCTGAGCGATGGACGTCCTCAGCGCCGCCGGTCTCCTCATCGGCCTGGGTGCCATCCTCGGCGGCAACCTGCTCGAGGGGGGGCACCTCAGCTCGCTGGTCAACGGGCCGGCGCTCATCATCGTGGTCGGCGGCACGCTCGGGGCCACCCTGCTGCAGTCGCCGGTACCGGTTTTTCTGCGGGCGCTGAAGATCGTGGGCTGGGTCGCCAGGCCGCCGGCCTACGACCTCACGGCGACCATCCAGAAGGTCGTCAGCTGGAGCCAGGTGGCCCGCCGCGAGGGCCTGCTCGGACTCGAGAGCCTGACCGAGACCGAGCCTGACATGTTCGCCCGCAAGGGGCTGCAACTCCTGGTCGACGGCAACGAGCCGGAGACCATCCGCAACACGCTGGAGGTGGAGCTCAGCGCCCGGGAGCAGCGGGACATGGCCTCCGCAAAGGTCTTCGAGGCGATGGGGGGGTACTCCCCGACCATCGGCATCATCGGTGCCGTGCTCGGACTGATCCACGTGATGGGGAACCTGGCGGACCCGAGCAAGCTGGGACCTGGTATCGCCACCGCGTTCGTGGCCACCGTCTACGGCGTCGGCCTCGCGAACCTGGTCCTCCTGCCGGTCGGCAACAAGTTGAAGGGTGTCATCCACGCCCAGACCCAGTATCGCGAGATGCTGGTGCAGGGGATCCTGGGGATCGCCGAGGGTGAGAACCCGATGAACATCGAGCTCCGGCTGCGCGGATACCTCGAGTAGTGTCCTCCCGCCGCCGACACGAGGAGCACGAGAACCAGGAGCGTTGGCTTGTCTCCTACGCCGACTTCATCACGCTGCTGTTCGCGTTCTTCGTGGTCATGTACGCCGTGTCCTCCGTCAACGAGGGCAAGTATCGCGTCCTCTCCGACGCGATGGTCTCGGCCTTTCGCAGCTCGACCCGCAGCCTCGAGCCGATCCAGGTGGGCCAGTTGGTGCGCGCGCCACCGGTCCGCCAGCAACTTCCGGTGACCACCCCCCGGCCGATCCCGGTGCCCGTCCAGTTGGTGGAGGAGTTGGACGGGGAGAAGAGCGGGCGCGGGACGGAAGAGGAACCGGGCGGGGAGGGGCCCGAGGCGAACGTGGGGCCCGAGGCGAACGTGGGGCCCGAGGCGAACGGGGGGCCCGGTGGCCAGGAGCCCGGCGCGCTGGCCGCGCATCGGGAGAGCGTGGCACGCCAGATCGAGGTCGCTCTCGCGGGCTTGCTGGCCCGGGGGCTGGTGGACGTGCGCACCACAGAATTCGGGGTCGAAGTCGAGATCAAGACGAGCCTGCTCTTCCCGAGCGGGAGCGCGCGGCTGGTGGACAGCGCCTTGCCCGTGCTGCGCGACCTCTCGGGTGTCCTGAAGACCTTTCCCAACCCCGTGCAGGTCGAGGGCTTCACCGACAACGTCCCGATCAACACCGAGGTCTTTCCCTCCAACTGGGAGTTGTCCGCGGGGCGTGCGGCGAGCGTGGTGCACGTCTTCACGCGCAACGGCGTGAGGCCGGAGCGGCTGGTGGCCATCGCCTTCGGCGAGCATCGGCCGGTCGCCGACAACGGTACCCCCGAGGGGCGGAGCCGGAACCGCCGGGTGGTTGTCGTGATCGCGGCGTCTGGCACGGCCCGTGCAAGGGTGCCCCCCGAGGGGTGAGAGCGCCGGATCCTTGACGGCATTGGGGTGCCGCAAGGGGTCCGTCTGGCGGGAGATCCGCGGGAGCGAGCACGCTCGAGGCGATCAGCGATGGATATGACGTGGCCCTTTCTCGCAAGTCTGTCGATCCTGTTCACTGGCGCGGCCGGGGTGGCGGTCTACGTCCGCAGGCTGCGCGCGGAACTGGAGCGTCAGGAGGGCCTCGTGCGCGGACTGGAGCGGGACATGCAGGCGGTCTGTGTCGGGGCCCGGGGCATGGGCGAGGCGGTGGTGCTCCTCGAGGACCGGCTGCGCCGCCTGACCGAGCGCCAGGACGAGCTCGCCCTGCGTGAGCCCGACGAGGGCGTGTACCACCAGGCGATACGACTGGCGAGCCGCGGGGCCAGCGTCGAGGAGTTGGTGACGACCTGCGGGCTGCCCAGAGGCGAGGCCGAGCTGGTCCAGATCCTCCACCGCAGCGCCCGGGCCCGCCCGCCCGAAGCCCAACGCTCGGCCGCGACCGGTACCGGCTGACCGACACTCCAGCCCGCGGCCCCACCGTGCCCTGGTAGAATCCGGGGCAATGAGTGCTCGACGAAAGAGAACGAAGACGCCCGCCCGCCGCGGTGGGCGGCTCGGGGTGGGTCTGCTGATCTTCGGTCTGGTCCTCCTGGTGGCCCTCCTGGGCTACGGGGTCTGGCTCGACCAGGTGATCCGGAAGCAGTTCGAGGGCAAGCGCTGGGCGCTGCCAGCGCGTATCTATGCGCGGCCCCTCGAGCTCTACCCGGATTTGCGGCTGTCCGCCGCGGAGCTGGTGCAGGAGCTCGAGCGGCTCGGCTACCAGAAGACCGTGCGGCTCGAGCGCCCCGGGAGCTACAACCGCAAGGACCCCGCGACGGTGGAGGTCTACGTCCGGGGGTTCCGGTTCTGGGACGGATCGGAGCCCACGCGCAAGGCTCGCCTCACGTTCTCCGGTGAGCGCCTCCAGCGGGTGAGCGCAGAGGGTGGGGACGAGGCTCCCCTGCTGCGCCTCGAGCCGCTGGAGATCGGCAGGATCTACCCCACCCATCACGAGGACCGTGTCCTCGTGCGGCTCTCCGAGGTGCCCCCCGCGCTCGTCCAGGGCCTCCTGGCGGTCGAAGACCGGGGCTTCTACGAGCACTGGGGACTCGACCCGCGCGGTATCGGCCGCGCGCTGTGGGCGAACCTCAGGGCCCGCGGGGTCGTGCAGGGCGGCAGCACGCTCACCCAGCAGCTCGTCAAGAACTACTTCCTGACGCGCGAGCGCACCCTCGCGCGCAAGGTCAACGAGGCCCTGATGGCGCTCCTGCTGGAGCGCCGGTACAGCAAGGACGAGATCCTCGAGGCATACCTGAACGAGGTGTACCTGGGGCAGCAGGGTCCCAGGGCCGTGCATGGCTTCGGGCTCGCGTCCGAGTTCTACTTCGGGCGCCCCCTGCGGGAACTGCGCCTGCAGGAGATCGCGGTCCTCGTGGGGCTGGCGCGGGGACCGAACCAGTACAACCCGCGGCGCTCGGCCGCGCGGGCCCTGGAGCGGCGCAACCTGGTCATCGATCAGATGCTGGCCCAGGGGTCCGTGAGCGAGCAGGAGGCGCGGGCTGCGCGCGCCGCACCCCTCGGAGTACGCCCCGACGCTGGCTTCGCGAACTCTCCATTCCCGGCGTTCGTGGACCTTGTGCGCCGGCAGCTCGTGCGGGATTACCGCGAGGAGGACCTGCGCAGCGAGGGGCTGCAGATATTCACGACGCTCGCGCCGCCCGCGCAGGCGCAGGCCGAGCGGGTCCTCGCCCGGCGCCTGGCCGCCATCGAGAGTGCCCGGCGGGTCGCCCAGGGGACCCTGGAGGGGGCGGTGGTGGTCGCGGACCCCAAGACCGGGGAGGTCCTCGCGCTCGTGGGAGGGCGCGACCCGCAGGCCCCGGGCTTCAATCGGGCGCTCGACGCCCGGCGGCCCATCGGGTCGCTGGTCAAGCCGGCGGTGTATCTGTCGGCGCTGCTGCCCGGGGAGGGGTTCTCTCCCGTGAGCCTCCTGCAGGACCAGCCGGTGCGCGTCAAGTCGGCGCCGGGACAGGTGTGGGCGCCCCAGAACTTCGACCACCGCAGCCACGGCGAGGTGACGGTGCAGACGGCCCTGGCTCGCTCCTACAATCTCGCCACCGTGCAGTTGGGCTTGCAGATCGGTCTGCGCAAGGTGGCGCGGACCCTGACCGGGCTCGGAGTGACGGCCGAGATCCCCCCGTATCCCTCGGTCTTGCTGGGGGCGTTGGATCTGTCCCCGTTCGAGACCGCCCAGATGTACCAGACGATGGCCGGACTCGGCTTCCGGATCCCGCTGCGCGCGATCCGGGAGGTGACGGGTCCCGACCACAAACCCCTCAAGCGTTACGGGCTCTCGGTGGAGCAGGCCTTCGACCCCGCCCCGGTGTACCTGCTCGACACGCTGATGATGGGGGTCCTGAGGGAGGGGACTGGGCAGCGTCCCTATCGCCGGCTTGCGGGCTCCCCGCGGCTGGCGGGCAAGACCGGCACCACCGACGACCTGCGCGACAGCTGGTTCGCGGGCTTCGGAGGTGACCGGCTGGCCGTCGCCTGGGTGGGGCGGGACGACAACAAGCCGACGGGGCTCACCGGCTCCGACGGGGCCCTCGAGGTGTGGGTCGACCTGATGGGCGGGCTCGCGCCCGCGCCGTGGGACCCGCCGGTGCCGGCCGGGGTCGAGTGGCAGTGGGTGGACAAGACGGCGGGACACCGGCTCGAGCAGGACTGCCCGGGCGCGGTCCGCCTTCCGTTCCTGAAGGGTACGTCCCTGCCCGAAGGGAGCTGCGGTGGTGACGCGAGCCCCCTGGACGGGCTCTTCGGGGAGGGTTGAGCGGTGACGGTCGTGCGTGTCTTGTGGTTGTGGCCCGGGGTCTTGCTGCTCGGCGGTTGCGCGCTGGTGGCCGGGGACCGGGGCTCGGTGGTCTCTGTCGAGGACCGTCCCCTCACGACCTCCTCCCGGGCAGAGCCGAGGGCGCAGGTGCCGCGGCCGACGGAGGTCGCATCGCTCCCGGCGCCCCCCGTGGCCGCCCCGCTGCCGGCTCCGGAGCCCGCCCCCGTGGTGGCGATCCCGCTGCCGCCGTCCCCGCGCCCCGCAGAGGTCGAGGCGCGGCCTTCGCCCCCGGCCCCCGCCGAGGCTTTGACGGTGGTATCGGCGGCGCCTGCGGTTCGGGAGGCCGGGCTCCCCGGGGCGTCGGCCTCCCAGAGCAAAGTGGTGGCCGCGCTTACCACGCAGGCCAATCAGCAGACCCGCGCGGGCAACCTGGAACAGGCGTCGGCGACGCTGGAGCGTGCGTTGCGGATTGAGCCCGACAACCCCTGGCTGTGGCACCAGCTCTCCCTGGTCCGGCTCTTTCAGCACCAGGACGAGCAGGCCGCCCAGCTGGCTGCGCGCAGCAATTCGCTGACCGCGGACGCCGCCCTGCAGGCCCGGAACTGGCGGGTGGTCGCCCAGGCGAGGGAACGCACCGGGGACACCGCGCAGGCGAGCGCGGCGGCGGCGCGGGCCCGGGCCCTCGGGGGGCCGTAGGGCGGGGGGCCTTCGGTCGGCGCCCGGCTATGCCTGCGGCCCCGGGCCGGTCCCCGGGGGGGCCTTGCCGGACAGGCGGTAGGCGAAGGCGATGACCTCGGCGACCGCCCGGTAGAGCTCGGCCGGGACCTCATCGCCCAGTTCCACGAGGGCCAGCAGCTGGACCAGGTTGCGGTCCTCGCGGACGGGGATCTGGTGCTCGTGGGCGATCGCCAGGATCCGGTCGGCCACCTCGCCCCGTCCCCTGGCGGTGACGCGGGGCGCGCCCGTCCCGTCGTAGCGCAGGGCGACCGCAGTGGAGGGGACGGGCTCGCTGCTCACGCGCGGAGATCGAGCAGGGTATCGGGCAGGCGGGGCGCGCGGAATCCGGGTCCCGGGCCCGGCAGGCAGTGGACGCCGCGCGGCTCCAGCCCCGCGCCGCGCAGGGCGGCGGTGAGCTCCTCGCTCCTCTGGCGCAGCAGGTCGAGCGTCCCGGGGTCCTCCGCCCAGATCGTCGTGGCGACGCTCCCAGCCTGCCAGACGACGCGCGCCTGGACCGGGCCCAGCGCCTCGAGGTCGAGCGCGAGGGAGACGCTCCAGGGGCGGGGACCCCCACCGGGGTCGGCGCCAGTCTCGGGCTCGATGTGGAGGCTGAGCACGTCGAGGTGGTCGGTCGTGCGCACCGGGACCTCGACGAGCCACCCGGGGTGGGGCCCTTCGCCGTGGGGCACTGCCCGGAGCTGATTCAGTTCGATGCGGGCGATGGCCGCCTCCACCTCGGACCTCGTCCGCAGGGTCCCGGCCGACACCCCCGCCGGCAGGACGGGCGGACCGTCCGGCAACTCGCCCGGGGGCGGTGCGGTGTTCTCGGTGGTCCCCGACCGCGGCGGCTGGGCTAAAGGTTCCGCCTGGGTGGCCGCCCTCGGGAGCAGGGTCGCCAGCCGAAGCAACTGGGCCTTCAGATCGGTGGGCGGTGGCTGCCCAGGTGCCATGGCGGCGAGACGGGCCTCGAGAAAGGTGCCGCTGTCCTCCACCGCGGCGCGAAGTCCCGGCCCCTTCGAGACCTGATTGACCGTGGGCAGGGTGGCGAGGAGCGTATCGACCACCGGAGAGAGGTTGGCCGGCGCTCGAACCTCGGTCAGCAGTCGGGTCACCGACTCCAGCGCCCCCCCCAGGGAGCCGGCGGAGGGCAGAACGGACCGGAGGGCCTCGCGCAAGACGGCGTCCGGGGTTCCGTGGCCGGCCGGCGGGAGCGGCTGAGCCGAGCGGACCCCGGTGCCACCAGGGCTGTCGGGGTCTGGCGGGGCCAGGATCCGCAGCACCTGGGGCGGGTCGGCGGTCTCCACTCGTGCCGTCAACCGTTGCCCGGCAGTGAGGGGGACCTCGGTCTGGGCTTCGATGCGCTGGCCTGCCATCATCAGGACTGCGCGTCCCGGTGCCGGGGCCTCGACCACGCTGATCGGGAGGATCTGCCCGACCCGCCAGCTCTTCAGGGCGGGAGCGTCGGTGCCGGAGGGCCCGGCAGGCGGGCCGAGTGCGATGCGCGGGATGTCCAAGGGCCGGGCCATGGGTTCGGCGGAGTTTGCCCGTGAAGAGGACTATCGGCATCCGTGTCGGACACTGAAGCGGGAAGAGAACGGGGCGGTTGGTACGTCCGGCGCGCCGGCGAGGTCCGGGGACCCTTTGCGGCGGCCCAGGTCGCACGCCACATCGTCCTCGGCCGGGTGCGCCTCGGCGACGAGGTGAGCCGCGACGGGACCGAGTGGGTGCCCCTCGGATCGCGCAGTGAGCTCCTGCCGGTGGGGCTGGACGAGCTCTCCGACGAGGACACCCTGTGGCGGCTGCGTCTGCGGGAGGACGAGCGCAGCGGCATCGATCGACGTGCCGGCCAGGTGCCTTCCCCGGAGATCGCGGAACGGCGCTCGGGCAAGGAGCGGCGCCGTCCCGAGCCCGAGGCGCTCGTCCGGGCCCGCCGCAAGCGCCAGGACTTCCTGCGCGACGTGCGCCGGCCCGCCCCGAGCCGACGGGGCTGGGCGTGGCTGGGGGTCGCGGCGACTCTGGCGCTGGTGACCACGGTCGCGGTGCTCACGACGAAACCTCGACCGCCTCCCGGCCCGCACTGCAACAGCGACCCCGACCCCGGGGTCGATTGGCACGATTGCCGGCTCGAAGGGCTCGATGTATCCGGTGCCGACCTTTCCGGCGCCCTCCTTCGCGGGGCGAAGGCCCGGGAGGCCCGAATGACCCAGACGCGGCTCCCCAGGGCCGACCTCGCCTATTCGGACCTCGCCCGCGCCAACCTGGCGGCGGCGGACCTCTCCGGTGCCTCGCTGGTGGGGACGAACCTGTCCGGCGCGGACCTCAGCGCGGCCGACCTCTCCGGTGCGGACCTTCGATACGCGGACCTCAGCCGGGCGCGGCTCCAGGGTGCCCGGCTCGAAGGTGCGGCACTGGGGAGGGCCGTTTGGGTGGACGGGCGCCTCTGCGCCCCGCAGTCGGTCGGGTCCTGTACCCCGGAGTGACGGGGTCGGGACGGCCGGGCGCCGCTCAGGCGCTGCCGCAGCCGGGCGCCTCGCCGCCTCCCGCATCGCCGAAGCTCTCCGTGGTGTAGCGCCAGGCGTACAGCGGCTCCCGGGAGGGCCCTGACGGGATGCCGGCCTTGCGTTTGAGGTGAGCGAGGAACTGGGCGGGGTCGGGAAGGCTGTCCCAGACGGATGGCAGGAACGTCGCACGCCGATGGCCCTGCGCGATGAGCAGCCCGTCCACCCCAGGGCGCAGCGACCGCAGGAGCTCCTCCTCGTCGCGAACGTCCAGCGGCTCGCGGGGGGACAGCACGGAGACGTGCACGGTGAGGCGGGGCGCCTCCTCGGCCGTGACGGGTGGGAAGCGGGGGTCCTGGAACGCGGCGTCGAACGCGTGCTGGGCGACGTCTTCCACGAGCGGTTGGTGTGCCTCGAGGCTGCCGATGCACCCGCGCAGCGCGTCCCCCAACTCGAGGGTGACGAACGTCGCCCGCAGGGGGCGCAGTGCCGGCTCGTAGTCCGCCGCCCGAGTGGGGAGCGGGGCTCCGTGGGCGAGTCCGCGGGCGATGGAGGCGCGGGCCACCTCGAGCAGGGTGCGCCGCTGTTCCGCGGTCAGACTCTCAGGCAAAGGCGTAGGCCCCGTAACCCACCACCCGGTCGCGCGGCCCCGCGGTGTCCCCCGAGTTCCGCAGATCGAGGAGTTGGACCTGCAGTCCGTGGTCGCGGGCGGCCTGCAGCAGTCCGTTGACGGGGCGGCAGCCGCAAGCCTGTTCCCCGTGCAGCGGGACCGGGGAGAGGCCCTCGATGAGACCCGAGGTCTCCCGGTCCATCCGGCGGGCACTCGCGTAGTCGTGATAGTGGCTCAGGTCCGAGCTCACCACGATCAGGGTCTCCGGCCCTCCCCAGAGCCGTTCGAGGACCTGGGCGACCTCTGCGGCCGTCGCGTCGCCCACGACGAGGGGGACGAGCGTGAAGTCCTTCAGTGCGACCTGCAGGAAGGGCAGGTGCACCTCCAGGCTGTGCTCGCGCGCGTGGGCCGCGTCGAGGACCTGTACCTGCGGGAGGTCGGCGAGCTGGGCGAGCGCCCGGGTGTCCAGGGCGACCCTGCCGAGCGGGGTCTCGAAGAAGTCGGCGCGGGACGCCGCGAGCCCCCGGAAGGCCACGTGGTGGCTGGGGCCCAGCAGGACGACCCGGTGGACGGTCTCGCGTGCCTGCCCGAGACGTGCGTAGGCGGTGGCCGCGACAGGCCCCGAGTACTTGTAACCGGCGTGGGGCGCGACGAGGGCCTTGGGAGGTGAGCCGTCCTGTGCGGCGTCCGCGAGGAGCGCCGCGACCGTCTCGCGAAGCTCCTCCGGGTCGTCAGGGTAGAACATCCCCGCCACGGCGGGCCTGCGCACGACGCTCATGCTTGATTTTCCTCGCCACGAGGCCTACTTACGACGAGTATAGGAAAGTGCGGCGCGCGTGGGAGGGCCGGTCGTGACTTTCGAGGCGCAGGCGGTATCGTTGCGGGACCCCGGGGTGGTGCCGACCCGGTACTGGCACCGGCTCGAGGACGGACGCGTGCAGTGCGACGTGTGTCCCCGGTTCTGCAAGCTCCACGAGGGGCAGCGGGGTCTGTGCTTCGTGCGGGCGCGGGTCGAGAACCAGATCGTTTCGACCACGTTCGGGCGCTCGAGCGGTTTCTGTGTCGACCCGATCGAAAAGAAGCCCCTCAACCATTTCCTGCCGGGGACTCCGGTGCTCTCGTTCGGGACGGCCGGCTGCAACCTCGCCTGCAAGTTCTGCCAGAACTGGGACATGAGCAAGTCCCGGGAGATGGACACCCTGATGGATGCCGCGGACCCCGAGACCCTGGCGCGGGCCGCGGAGCGTCTCGGCTGCCGCAGCGTGGCGTACACCTACAACGACCCGGTGATCTTCCTGGAGTACGCGGTCGAGACGGCGAAGGCCTGCCGGCCCCGGGGGATCCAGTCGGTGGCCGTGACGGCAGGCTACGTGACCGCCGAGCCGCGGCGGGAGCTCTTCCAGTGGATGGACGCGGCCAACGTGGACCTGAAGGGATTCCGCGACGACTTCTATCAGCGGCTCTGTGGCGGGCACCTGCAGCCGGTGCTCGACACTCTGGTCTACCTGAAGCACGAGACCCGGGTCTGGCTGGAGCTCACCACCCTGTTGATCCCGGGGGAGAACGACTCGAGCGAGGAGATCGAGGCCATGACGCGCTGGGTGGTCGGGGAGCTCGGCCCCGACGTCCCCATGCACTTCACGGCCTTCCACCCTGCCTGGAAGATGACGGAGACCCCGGCGACCCCGCACGCGACGCTCACGCGCGCGCGCCGCATCGCGATGGAGAACGGGGTGCGCTACGCCTACGTCGGGAACGTCCACGACCCGCAGGGGGAGAGCACGTACTGCCATCAGTGCGGGCAGGTCCTGGTCGGGCGAGACGGGTACGTGCTGTCGACCTGGCACCTGACGGCCGACGGGCGCTGCGACCGTTGCGGGACACCCTGCGCGGGCGTCTTCGAGGCCCGGCCCGGCCAGTGGGGCGGCCGCCGGCAACCGGTTCGCCTCGCCTCCTACTCTGCCTGAGGATTCGAGCCCTGCGCCGGGCGGTGCGGTCCTGCGCGACGGCGCCGCGGCGCGACGGCGCGGGCCCCCCGAATTGCGCCGGGACCCTGGTACACTCCGGGCGAGACCGGGGGCCGCCGGCTGCGGCGGCCGGTGCGGCTGGAAGGCGCAGGCGAACGACACGGGAGAGGGGGCACATGGGCGGGCTGTGGACCGGTGAGGAGTGGACGGTGGCGGTGGTGCCGTTTCTGGCGGGGTTCGCCATCGGTGCCTTCACCGTCTACCTGGTGCTGCTCCCCGACCATCTGCAGCGGCGCCGGCTCCAGGCGGAGATCGACCGGCTCAACGCGGAATTGAAGGCCTACCGGGAGCAGGTCTATCAGCACTTCCGGCGGACCTCGGACCTGTTCCAGGGGCTCACCTCCTCCTACCGGGCCATCTACGAGCACATGGCGGGAGGGGTGCGGTCCCTCTGCAGTGCCGAGAGTCCGGCGCCGGCCCTGGAACTGCCCGAGAGGGGGCTTCTGGGGGGGGCAGAGGGCCTGGGCGGCCTGGGCGAAGAGCCTTCCGCGGACGCGTCCAGGAAGGGGTCAACGCCTTTCGGGTGACCCGGGGCGGGGGCGCGAAAGGGGGCGCCGGTGGGGCGCCCTCAGACGAACCGGCCGCTGCGCAGCAGCTCGATGATGTTCCTGCGGTTGCGCAGCAGCACCGCGAGGACCTTCGCCTGTGCCCGGTCTTCCTCGCCGTCCTGCGCCAGAAGCGTATCCATGCGTGACTGCAGTTCGTCGATGTTGCGTTCCAGGTCGTCTTCACTGACCCGAGGGACGTTGCCCAGCGCTTGCTCGTTTTCGAACATGACCTCTACCTGGCCGTTGCAGGGACCGCGCAGCAACCCCGCCCCCCATTCCCACCCCGGGAACGGTGCAGCGGCGAGGGCCGTGCGCCGTTGCGGCGCGTGCGCTGGCGCGAAAATGTAACAGGCCCGTCCCGCGCTGTCACCCGCCAGGGGGCGTCCCACGCATCGGGTCTGCCTTACTGCTTGTGCCTGTTCAAGCCTGCCATTACACTAAGCGGGTTCGGGTGCGGGGTGGAGCAGTCTGGCAGCTCGTCGGGCTCATAACCCGAAGGTCGCAGGTTCAAATCCTGCCCCCGCTACCAAGTTCGAAGAGAGGCCCCGACGTCGGGGCTTTTCTTTACGGTCGGCCAGGCAGTCCCCGGCCGGCGAGGTCGCCAGTGCGGACGTGAACAAGTGGGCCTCGCGCCCACTTTTTGTTTCTGAGGCCGGAAATGCGCAATGAGGCGGAGCGGCTACGCCGCCTTCTCGAGCCGAGCGTGGTGGGTCTGGGGTACGAGCTCGTGGGCGTCGAGCTCCAGGGGCAGGGGGTTCGCTCGCTCCTGCGCCTGTACATCGACCGGCCCGAAGGGGTGACGCTCGAAGACTGCGAGCGGGTGAGTCGCCAGGTGAGCGGCGTGCTGGACGTGGAAGACCCCATCCGTGGGGCCTACACGCTGGAGGTGTCCTCGCCGGGACTCGAGCGCCCGCTGTTCACGCCGGCGCACTTCGATCGTTTCGCGGGCGAGCGGGTCAAGGTGAAGCTGGACGTCCCGGTGGAGGGGCGGCGGAGCGTCACTGGCGTTCTGCGCGGGATGCGGGAGGGTTGCGTGGTCGTGCTGGAGGATGGGGTGGAAAGGGTATTGCCGCTCGATGCGATCCGGCGGGCGCACCTCGCGCCCGACCCGGCCTTCGGAAAGCGCTGATGGGGGCCTGGCGATGAGTAAAGAGATCCTCATGGTCGTGGACGCCGTCTCCAACGAGAAGGGCGTTGGCAAGGAGGTCATCTTCGAGGCGATCGAAGCGGCGCTCTCGAGCGCGACGCGCAAGAAGCACGGCGGCGAGATCGACGTGCGCGTGTCGATCAATCGGGAGACCGGCGCGTACGACACCTTTCGCCGCTGGGAGGTCCTCCCCGACGAGGCCCCGGTGACGGAGGAGGCGCCTTTCGTCCCCGAGCGGCAGATCCGGCTGAGCGAAGCGGTGCTGCGCAAGCCGGGTGTTCAGGCGGGCGAATTCATCGAGGAACCGATGGAGTCCGTCGCGTTCGGTCGGATCGAGGCGCAGACGGCCAAACAGGTGATCGTCCAGAAGGTCCGTGAGGCCGAGCGGGCCCAGGTCGTGGAGCAGTACCGTGAGCGCCAGGGCGAGCTCGTGACGGGCGTGGTGAAGCGGCTCGATCGGGGCAACGTGCTCATCGACCTGGGCGGTAATGCCGAGGCGGTGGTCCTCAAGGAAGAGCTGATCCCCCGCGAGGCGATTCGCCCCGGCGACCGGCTGCGCGGGTACCTGCGGGAGGTGCGCTCGGAGCCCCGCGGTCCGCAGTTGTTCGTGAGCCGCACGGCGCCCCAGTTGCTGATCGAGCTCTTCCGCCTGGAGGTGCCGGAGATCGCGGACGGGCTGATCGATCTGAAGGCCGCGGCGCGCGACCCGGGCTCGCGCGCGAAGATCGCGGTGCGCACCCGCGAGCAGCGCATCGATCCCATCGGGGCGTGCGTTGGCATGCGGGGCTCACGGGTTCAGGCGGTGTCGAACGAGCTCGCCGGCGAGCGTGTGGACATCGTGCTCTGGGACGAGAACCCTGCGAAGTTCGTCGTCAACGCGATGGCGCCCGCCGAAGTCTCCTCGATCGTGGTCGACGAGGAGGCGCACAGCATGGACGTCGCGGTCGCGGAGAACCAGCTCGCGCTCGCGATCGGCCGTGGCGGCCAGAACGTGCGGCTCGCCAGCGAGTTGACCGGGTGGACGCTCAACGTGATGACCGAGGGCGAGGCCGACGAGAAGAGCGAGGCGGAGGTCCAGGCGCTGCAGCGTTCGTTCATGGATCAGCTCGACGTCGACGAGGAGGTCGCGGCCATCCTGGTGCAGGAGGGCTTCACCACCGTCGACGAGGTCGCCTACGTTCCGCTGGACGAGATGCTGAAGGTCGAGGAATTCGACGGCGACATCGCCAGGGAGCTGCAGTCGCGCGCGCGCGACGTGCTCCTGACCCGCGCGATCGCGAGCGAGGAGACGGCCGCGGACCTGGACGAAACGTTGCTCGCCGTGGAAGGGATGACGGTCGACCTGGCGCGTTCGCTCGCCTCGCACGGCGTGGCGACCGGGGACGACCTGGCGGAGCAGTCGGTGGACGAGTTGGTGGAGCTGGTCGGGATGGACCCTGGAGAGGCGGGAAAGCTCATTATGGCCGCGCGAGCGACCTGGTTCGCCGAAGACCAAGCGGCGCAGGAGAGTTAGGCAGTCGAGGCTCAGGATTATGGCGAGCGTGACGGTAAGACAGTTTGCCGAGGTGCTGAAGGTCCCGGTCGAGCGGCTGCTCGGGCAGCTGCAGGAGGCGGGCCTGGCGCACAAGGAGGGCGAGGACCGCATCAGCGAGGAGGAGAAGGTCCAGCTCCTCGACCACCTGCGGGGCCGCCGCGGCAAGCCTGCTCCGACCGAAGAGCCCGCTGCGCATCCGATCACGCTCAAGCGCAAGACCGTCAGCGAGATCTCCGTCAGCGCGGAGAAGAAGGCGCGTGGCACGCTTGCGCCGCCCACGCGCAAGACGGTGACGGTGGAGGTTCGCACGAAGCGTGCCCTGGGCCGGCGGACGGAGTCGCCCACCATCGAGAGCCTCGAGCGCGGCCTGAACGACGAGGACATGCGCCGCCAGATGGACGTGGCCAAGCAGGCGCTGCTGGAAGAGGCACGCCGACGCCACGAGGAGGTCGGGGAGAAGCTGCGCGTCGAGGAGGTCGAGCGCCGCGAGGCGGAGGCGCGCCGGCGGATCGAGATGGAAGAGGAGGCGCGGCGGCGCCGGGAGGAGGAGGCGCTGCGGCTCGAAGAAGCCCAGCGGGCGGCCGAGGAGGAGGCGCGGCGCAAGGCCGAGGAGGAGACGCGGGCGCGCGAGGCGGCCGAGGAGCGCCACCGGGAGCGCAGTGCGCGCCCGACGCGAGAGCAGCGCGTGCTCGAGGCGGCGGTCGAGGACCTTCAGGAGGTCCCGGCTGCGCGCAGTGAGCTGCACGTGGCGAGCGACAAGAGCGGCCGCCGCCCGAAGAAGAAGACGCGTCCTCGGGGTGGGGTCGTCACGCCGGCGGCGCCTCGGCACGGGTTTGCCCGGCCGACGGCCCCGATCGTGCGGGAGGTGAACATCCCCGAGACCATCACCGTGGCCGAGCTCGCCCAGCGCATGTCGGTCAAGGCGACCGAGGTGATCAAGGCGATGATGCGCCTGGGCAGCATGGTGACCATCAACCAGGTGATCGACCAGGAGACCGCGGCAGTGGTGGTCGAGGAGATGGGACACCGGGGAAAGCTGCTGAAGGAGAACGCGCTCGAGGAAGAGGTGCTGGGCGCGGCCGAGGAGGATCGCGACCTGCTGCCACGACCGCCGGTCGTGACCATCATGGGGCACGTGGACCACGGCAAGACCTCGCTCCTCGACTACGTGCGCCGCACGCGGGTCGCCGCCGGGGAGGCGGGTGGAATCACCCAGCACATCGGCGCCTCCTCCGTGAAGACCCCGAAGGGGACCGTGACCTTCCTGGACACGCCCGGCCACGCGGCGTTCACGGCCATGCGCGCCCGGGGCGCGAAGGCGACGGACATCGTGGTCCTGGTGGTCGCGGCGGACGACGGCGTGATGCCGCAGACCGTGGAAGCCATCCAGCACGCGCGCGCCGCCGGCGTGCCCATCGTGGTTGCGGTCAACAAGATCGACAAGCCCGAGGCGGATCCGGACCGCGTGAAGCACGACCTCGCGAACCACGGGGTGATGCCCGAGGAGTGGGGTGGTGACGCGATGTTCGCGCACGTCTCGGCGAAGACCGGGGCGGGTGTGGACCAACTGCTCGAGGCCATCTTGCTGCAGGCCGAGGTGCTGGAACTGACCGCCCCGAGAGATGGACCCGCGGCGGGCGTCATCATCGAATCGCGGCTCGACAAGGGGCGCGGTCCGGTGGCGACCATGCTGGTCCAGAAGGGCACCCTGCGCCGCGGGGACATTCTGCTGTCCGGCCAGGAGTTCGGTCGGGTCCGCACCATGTTCAACGAGAGCGGTGGGGAGGTGGCGGAGGCGGGTCCCTCCATCCCCGTCGAGGTGCTCGGGCTCTCCGCGATGCCCAATGCGGGCGACGAGGCGGTGGTCGTTCCGGACGAGCGCAAGGCCCGCGAGATCGCGCTGTTCCGGCAGGGCAAGTTCCGCGAGGTTCGACTGGCGAAGCAGCAGGCAGTGAAACTCGAGGACGTCTTCTCGCAGATGGAGGAGGGGCAGGTTCACACCCTGAATCTCATCGTGAAGGCGGACGTCCAGGGTTCCTCGGAGGCCCTGCGCGATGCACTGGAGAAACTCTCCACGGATGAGGTCAAGGTGCGGATCCTGGCCACGGGTGTGGGCGGGATCAGCGAGACCGACGTGAATCTCGCGATCGCCTCGCGCGCGATCATGCTCGCTTTCAACGTGCGGCCGGACGGAGCCGCGCGCCGGGCCATCGAGTCGGGCGGCGTGGACGTGCGCTACTACAGCGTCATCTACGAGATCATCGACGACGTCAAGAAGGCGATGACCGGGATGCTGGCCCCGGAGGTGAGGGAGCAGATCGTCGGGGTCGCGGAGGTCCGGGACGTGTTCCGCTCGCCGAAGTTCGGCGCCATCGCCGGCTGCATGGTGGTCGAGGGCGTGGTGAAGCGCAACAACCCCATCCGTGTCCTGCGGGACAACGTGGTGATCTACGAGGGCAGCCTCGAGTCGCTCCGGCGCTTCAAGGAGGACGTGTCGGAGGTGAAGGCCGGCACCGAGTGCGGCATCGGCGTGAAGAACTACAACGACGTGCGCGTGGGCGATCACATCGAGGTCTTCGAGCGCGTCGAAGTGATGCGCACGCTCGGCTGAGGCGTGGCGGCACGTCCGTCATCGCTCGGGGCCCCCGCGCGGGGGCGAGGTGAGTCTGTCCCGCATGGGAAGGTGTCCCTGATTGGCTAGGGAATTCAGCCGTGTCGACCGGGTGGAGGAGGCGATCCACAGGGTCGTCGCCGAGTTGTTGCTGCAGGAGGTGGATGACCCGCGCATCAGCCACCTGACGGTGTCCCGCGTGCGGGTGTCCAGGGACCTCGCGAACGCCAAGGTCTTCGTCGTCGTGCCCGACGAGGAGGTCGCGGCGCGCGAGGCCCTGCGGGCGTTGCGCCGGGCCGCCGGGTTCCTGCGCCGGGGTGTGGCCCGCCGGTTGATGATGCGCATGGTGCCGGAGCTGCATTTCGCGCCGGATGCCTCCCTGGCGGAGGGCAATCGCGTGGCTGCGCTGATCGAGCAGGCAGCGGCCCGCGAAGAGGCGGACAAGAGAGAGGAAGATGACGAGGCAGCGGGCGAAGGGTAGGGACCTGGACGGCATCGTCCTGCTGGACAAGCCGCTCGGCCTCAGCTCGAACGACGCCCTGCAGCGTGTGAAGCGGCTGTTCAGCGCACGCAAGGCGGGGCACACGGGAAGCCTGGACCGGCTCGCCAGCGGTTTGCTGCCCATCTGCCTCGGGGAAGCGACGAAGATCTCCGGGTTCCTGCTGAATGCCGACAAGTACTACCTGGCCACCTTCCGGCTCGGAGAGCGCACGACGACCGGCGACGCCGAAGGCGAGGTGCTCGAGCGCCGCCCCCTCGAGGGGGTGACCCGGCAATCGGTGGAGGCGGCCCTCGCACGCTTCCTCGGTCCGATCGCCCAGATTCCCCCGATGCACTCCGCCATCAAGTACCAGGGCAGGCCCCTGTACAAGCTGGCCCATCAGGGCATCGAGATCGAGCGCCAGCCGCGCTCGGTGGTCATCCACGCGCTCGACCTGCTGGGCTTCGAGGGCCGCGACGCGGAAGTCTCGGTTCGCTGCTCCAAAGGGACCTACGTGCGCACGCTGGCCGAGGACGTGGGCGAGGCGCTCGGCTGCGGGGCCTATGTGTCCTCGCTGCGGCGGCTCGGGTCCGGCCCCTACCAGTCTCCTGAGATGGTGACCCTCGAGCGGCTCGAGGCCCTCGCCGCCGAGGGGACCGCTGCGCTCGACGAGGTCATCCTGCCCGTGGAGTCTGCGCTCGGGGATTGGCCGGGCATCCACGTGCCCGAGGACATGGCCTACTACCTGCGCCAGGGGCAGGCGGTCCTGGTGCCGCGCGCTCCCACGCGAGGCTGGGTCCGCATCTACGAGGGGGATGCCCGCCTGCTGGGTCTGGGGGAGGTGCTCGACGATGGCCGCATCGCGCCACGCCGGCTCTTCCACTCCCCGGAGTGAGGACGCAGGACCAGGAAATCACTTGTTCCCACAAGGCCGTGGGTAGTCTTTGGCCTTGTGACACCACGGGGGCGCGGCTAGAATAGCCCGCTCGCCAGAACGACGACCCGGGAGTAGGAATTCGATGCCCCTCACAGCGCAGCGCAAGGCGGAGATTGTCACCCAGTACCAGCGTGGACCGGCGGACACGGGCTCGCCCGAGGTGCAGGTGGCGCTCCTCTCCGCCGAGATCAACGAGTTGTCCGAGCACTTCAAGGTGCACCTGCAGGACCACCACTCGCGGCAGGGTCTGCTGAGGAAGGTCAGCCGGCGCCGTCAGCTTCTCGATTACCTGCGACGCACGGACGTGGAGCGGTATCGGGACCTGATTGGTCGCCTCGGTCTTCGTCGCTAGTACGTCGCCCCGACGACCCCATTCAGGCCAGGAAAAACCATGCCCGTGATCAAGAAGTCCATTCAGTACGGCTCACGCACACTTTCGCTCGAGACCGGCGAGATCGCCCGACAGGCCAGCGGCGCCGTCATGGCCGCACTGGGGGATACCTCGGTGCTCGTCACGGTGGTCTGCTCCAAGGAGCCGTCGCCCGAACGGGACTTCCTGCCGCTCACGGTCGACTACCAGGAGCGCACCTACGCCGCAGGGCGGATTCCCGGTAGCTTCTTCCGTCGTGAGGGGCGGCCCAGCGAGAAGGAGATCCTCACCTCCCGCCTGATCGACCGGCCCATGCGGCCGCTGTTCCCGAAGGGGTTCACCCACGAGATCCAGATCATCGCCACGGTGATGTCCCTCGAGCCCGAGGTCGACCCGGAGATCCCGGCCATGATCGGGGCCTCCGCGGCGGTCGCGCTGGCGGGTATCCCGTTCAACGGCCCCCTCGGCGCTGCGCGGGTCGGATACAAGGACGGACAGCTCCTGCTCAATCCGACCTTCAGCGAGCTCAAGACCTCCCAGCTGGACTTGGTCGTGGCAGGCACCGACAGTGCGGTGCTCATGGTGGAGTCCGAGGCGCACGAACTGCCCGAAGAGGTCATGCTCGACGCCGTGATGTTCGGGCACGAGCAGTCCCAGAAGGTGGTGCGGCTCGTCCGGGAGCTCGCCGCGGAGGTCGCCCCGAAGTCCTGGGGTTGGCAGGCCCCGGCCGTCCAGGCCGACGCATTGATGCAGGCCGTGGAAGGCCGGGCGGGGGCAGCGCTGCGGGAGGCCTACCGCATCGCGGAGAAGATGGATCGCTACGGGCGGTTGAACGCGGTGCGCTCCGATGTGGTGAAGGCGCTCAGCGAGGGCGATTTGCCTGCGTGGACCGCCCAACAGGTGGCGGCGGCGCTGGCCAAGCTGGAGCGGGAAACCGTACGCGGGCGCATCCTCGCCGGCGAGCCTCGGATCGACGGGCGCGACCGGAAGACGGTGCGTCCCATCAGCATCCGGGTCGGTGTGCTGCCGCGCACCCATGGCTCGGCCCTCTTCACGCGGGGGGAAACCCAGGCCCTGGTTATCACCACGCTCGGCACGGGGCGGGACGCCCAGATCGTCGACGCCATCGAGGGCGAGCGGCGTGAGCCCTTCATGCTGCACTACAACTTCCCGCCGTACAGCGTGGGCGAGATCGGACGGGTCGGCGCGCCGAAGCGCCGCGAGATCGGTCATGGGCGGCTCGCCAAGCGCGGTCTGCAGGCGGTCATGCCGAACATGGAAGAGTACCCGTACGTCGTGCGGGTGGTCTCCGAGGTGACCGAGTCGAACGGGTCGAGCTCGATGGCGACGGTGTGCGGCACCAGCCTGTCCCTGATGGACGCCGGGGTGCCCATCGGGGCGGGCGTGGCCGGCATCGCCATGGGGCTGGTCAAGGAGGGGGAACGCTTCTCGGTCCTCTCCGACATCATGGGCGACGAGGACCACCTGGGGGACATGGACTTCAAGGTGGCCGGGACGCGCAAGGGCGTCACGGCGCTGCAGATGGACATCAAGATCGACGGGATCACCCGCGAGATCATGGACACGGCCCTCGGCCAGGCGCGCGACGGTCGCCTGCACATCCTCGACAAGATGGAGGAGGTGATCCGTGAGCCGCGTCAGGAGATGTCCGACTACGCCCCGCGGATCATCACTCTGAAGATCAATCCGGAGAAGATCCGTGACGTGATTGGGAAGGGGGGGTCGACGATCCGGGCCCTGACGGAGGAGACCGGCACCACCATCGACATCAGCGACGACGGAACCGTGCGCATTGCGTCGGTGGACAGCGCGGCGAGCGCCGAGGCGCGCCGGCGCATCGAACAGATCGCCGCGGACGTCGAGGTGGGGGTGATCTACGAAGGCCGGGTCGTGAAGCTCATGGACTTCGGGGCCTTCGTGGCAATCCTTCCCGGCAAGGACGGACTGCTGCACATCTCCCAGATCTCCCACGAGCGGGTCCAGAACGTGAGCGACCGCTTGACCGAGGGCGACATCGTCCGCGTGAAGGTCCTGGAGGTCGACAAGCAGGGCCGCATCCGCCTCAGCATGAAGGCGGTCGAGCAGGAGTCCGAAGGCTGACGCCGAACGGGCCCGTGACCGCGGAAGAGAGGGGCCCGCGCGGCCCCTTCTTTCTGATATGCATCCCGACCTCCTGACTCGCGCCTTCCCGTACCTCGCCGCCGTGTTGGCGGCGGTGGCCGTGACGGATCCCGACCTGTTCCTGCCGTGGCGGGACGCTGTCGTCCCCCTCCTGGGGCTCGTGATGCTCGGCATGGGGCTCACCCTGAGCATGGAGAGCTTCGTCGCGGTGGCCCGGCGCCCGGCCCTGGTCGCCCTGGGCGTGGGGCTGCAGTTCCTCGTGATGCCGCTCGCGGGATGGCTGCTGGCCCTGCTGCTCGGGTTGCCGCCGCAGCTCGTGGCTGGCGTCGTGTTGGTCGGTGCGGCGCCCGGGGGGACGGCCTCCAACGTCATCACCTACCTGGCTCGCGGGGACGTCGCCCTGTCGGTCACCCTGACGGCGTCCTCGACCCTCCTGTCCGTCGTCCTCACGCCCGCGCTCACCTGGCTCTACGTGGGGCGCACCGTACCGGTGCCGGTCGGGGAGATGCTCCTCGGCATCGTCCAGGTGGTGCTCGCGCCCGTCGCTGTCGGGGTGCTCCTGAACCGCTGGCTCGGCCGGCGCCTGGACACGGTGCGGACCGTGTTCCCGGCGTTCTCGGTGAGCGCGATCTGTCTCATCATCGCCATCGTGGTGGCGACGAACCGCGAGGAGATCGGGCAGTTGGCGGCGGCCGCGGTGGCCGTCGTCGTGCTGCACAACCTGGTCGGGCTTGCCGCCGGTTACTGGGCTGCGCGCTGGCTCGGCTACGGGGAGGCGGAGTGCCGTACGCTCTCCATCGAGGTGGGGATGCAGAACTCGGGCCTCGCCGCCACGCTCGCGACGAAGTACTTCACCGCCGCCGCCGCTCTGCCGGGAGCGGTCTTCAGCGTCTGGCACAACCTCTCGGGCGCGAGCCTGGCGGCGCACTGGGTGCGGGGCGATCGGACGCGCGGACTCGGGCGGGAGAAGACTCCGGGCGGGTGACGCGCGCCGCGATGAACGCGGTGATCCGCCCCTCGAGCCACCACTGCGCCTGCCAGGGCCAGGGGCCGGCTACGAAGCCCACGTGTCCCCCGCCGCGATAGACCTCGAGCGTCAGCGTGGGGGGGATTTCGTCGTGCCCGGGTACGGCCGCGGGGCTCAGGAAGGGGTCGTCCAGCGCGTGCAGGACGAGGGTGGGCACACGGATCCCGCCGAGGTAGCGGCGGCTGCTCGATCGTGCGTAGTAGTCGTCGGCGCCGGCGAAGCCGTGCAGGGGTGCGGTGACGAGGTCGTCGAAGGTGCGGAAATCGCGCGCCCCAGCGTGGGCAGCAAAGGCCTCGGGCAGGATGCCGCGGGCCACCTTCTCCCGTACCCGGCGGGCCAGGCTGCGCATCAACCACCACTGGTAGAAGCGCGAGAAACCCCGCTCCAGACGGCGCGCGGCAGCGGCGAGATCGAAGGGTACCGAAACCGCGACGGCGCAGTCGACCGGGGCGGACTGCCCCGTTTCGCCGAGCCACTTGAGCAGCACGTTGCCGCCCAGGGAGTAGCCGACGACGGCCAGCGGCCGGGCGGGGTGCCTGGCGCGAAGGAGGGACACCACGTGGGCCAGGTCCCCGGTGTCTCCGGAGTGGTAACCCCGGGGTAACCGGTTCGGCTCCCCGCTACAGCCCCGGAAGTGCATGAGCACTCCCGTCCAGCCCTCGGCGTGGACCCGGGCCAGGAGTCCCCGCGCGTAGTGCGAGTTCGATGACCCTTCGAGGCCGTGCAGGACGAGCACGATCGGCGAGCCGTCCGCGTCCGCCGAGCGCCCTGTCTCCCCCTTCGGTCCCGCCCAGTCCAGGTCGAGGAAGTCGCCGTCGGGCAGTTCCTCGCGTTCCCGGATGAGCGGCACCCGGGGAAGCCTCCGGGCCACGGGGGGCCAGAGGGTCTGCAGATGGGGCGAAGGCAGCCACCAGGCGGGTCGGAACGGTTCGGCGCCGTCGGGAGGAGGGGGCGCGCTCGTCATGGGTCTGGACCCGGTCGCGGCTCCAGGTACCGGCTCGTGAGTCCCCCGTACGCGTCGATGCGGCGGTCCCGCAGGAACGGCCAGGCGCGCCGGACCTGCCCGGTGCGGGAGAGGTCCACCGCCACCACCTTCACCGCGGGCCGGTCGACGGGGGCCTCGGCGAGCACCTCCCCCTGGGGTCCGCACACGAAGCTCGCTCCCCAGAAGCGCTGTCCCCGGCCGGGGTGCGCTGGGTCGGGCTCCAGGCCCACGCGGTTGCAGGCTGCGAGCGGGATGCCGTTCGCGATCGCGTGGGCCCGCTGCACCGTGCGCCAGGCGTCGGCCTGGCGGGCCTGCTCCTCGGGGCTGTCCGCCGGGTCCCACCCGATGGCGGTCGGGTAGAGGAGGATCTCGGCCCCGGCGAGCGCCATCAGCCGGGCCGCCTCCGGGAACCACTGGTCCCAGCAGACGAGCACGCCCAGCCGTCCGAGGGAGGTGTCCACCGGGGTGAAGCCCAGGTCACCCGGGGTGAAGTAATACTTTTCGTAATAGCCCGGGTCGTCCGGGATGTGCATCTTGCGGTAGCGGCCCACCAGGCCCCGGTCGCGGTCCAGAACCACCGCGGTGTTGTGGAAGAGCCCTGCCGCCCGGTGTTCGAAGAGCGAGGCCACGAGGACCACGTCGAGCTCTGCGGCGAGGAGCGCGAGGGCCTCGGTCCCGGGGCCGGGCACGGGCTCGGCCAGGTCGAAGGCGGTGGGGTCTTCCTGCTGACAGAAATACCGGGTGCGGAAGAGCTCCTGGGTCAGCACCAGCCGCGCCCCGAGCCGGGCGGCCTCCCGCACCCCTTCCCGGCACCGCTCGAAGTTCTCGGCAGCGTCGTCACCGCAGGCGTGCTGCACCAGGCCCAGCGTCAAGGTGCGGTTCATGAAGGCCAGACTCCTCGTGGTATCTGCATGGTGGCACAGTGCAGGCTGCCGTGTTGAAGGACCAACGGCAGGCAGGGCACGCCCACCGCCGCGCGGTCCGGGAAGCAGGCTGCCAGCCGCTCGAGCGCCTCACGGTCGGCAGGGTCGTCGTAGGTCGGCACGAGGACAGCCCCGTTCACGACCAGGAAGTTGGCGTAGGTCGCGGGCAGCCGCGCGCCTTCGGGGTCTTGGCGGGCCCTGGGCCAGGGCAGCGGCACGAGCCGGTAGGGCTGCCCGTCCGCCCGGCGCAGTGCCCACAGCTCGGCCTCCATCGCGGAGAGCTCCGTGAAGTGGGAGTCGTGGGGGTCCGGGCAACGGACGTAGGCGATGGTGTCCGGGCTGCAGAAGCGCGCCAGGGTGTCGACGTGGCCGTCGGTGTCGTCGCCCTCGAGGCCGCCGTGGTGGAGCCAGATCATGCGCTGGGCCCCCAGCAGCGGCAGGATCTGGGCCTCGACCGATGCCTCGGTGGCGCCTGGTGCGGCGCGGGCGAGCAGGCAGCGCCGGGTGGTGAGCAAGGTTCCGGCGCCGTCGGAGTCGATGCTGCCGCCCTCCAGGACGATGCCCGGGGTGAGGAGGGCGCTCTCGCCGAACACGCCCTCGGCGTGCAGGCGGCGGGTGAGGGCGTCGTCCAGGCGCGCGGCATATTTTCCGCCCCATCCGTCGAAGGTGAAGTCGAGGAGCAGGGGCGTGCCACCCTCGAGGACGGTGATCGGCCCGTAATCGCGGACCCAGGTGTCGTTGCTGGGCACGATCGGCAGGTGGACGCGTTCCCGGGCCACACCGGCTCGGGAGAGGCGCTCGGCGACGTGCCGGGCGAGCCTCTCGTCGGCGCAGGCGATGACGAGAGGCTCCCGTGCGGCGATGGCGGCCGCCAGGGCCAGGTAGGTCTTCTCGACCTCCGCCAGCCGGGGCGCCCAGTCGGTGGCCGGGTGCGGCCAGGTGAGTAGCACCCCGTCCTGGGGCTCCCACTCGGCGGGCAGGCGCCGGGACACAGGTTGGGTTACCCCACCAGGGGCGACCGGGGCTTCGGGACGGGGGGGCCACTGGCTCACGCTCGGCTGCTCCGGGGCATGCTGGTCGGGGGTCTCGGCATGAGGTGTCCGCGCACCGCAGGGCCGCCTGACTTCGCGGGACGACCCGGGCGCCCGCGGGTGGAAGCAGGTGGGAATGGTATCACCCAACTGAGCTATGCTTGCCGCGAGGGCGCTCGCCCCCCCGACGAGAAGGACCTCGCCGATGCGTCACCCGGGACCCGACGACCCCCTGCATCTGACTCTGCGCGCCTCTCGCGGGCTCGCCCTGTTCCTCGTCGCGCTGCACGGGGGGGCCGCCGCCTGTGTGGGCCTCGCGTCGCTGCCGAGTGGGGTCCGTTGGGCCGGCCTCCTCGCCCTGGCTGCAAATCTGGGCCGTCACCTGCGGCGCCACGCCCTGCGCAGGGGGGCGGGGGCCGTGCTGGGCATCACTGCCGGCTCATCGGGGGATTGGACGCTGGTCCTGGCGAACGGCCGCGGGCTTACCGCCAGGCTCCTCCCCGGGAGCCTGGCACACCCCTGGCTCGTGGTGCTGCACCTCAGGGAGGGGACAGGGCGCCGGCGCTGGTCCGTCCCGGTCGCTCCGGACGCCGTCGACGAGGACACCCACCGCCGGTTGCGCATTCGGCTCGGCCTGCGGTCGGATGGGGGGCACTCAGGCCAGACACCCGATGTTCGTGCGGCCGGGACGGAGTAAACTGGGGCGGCCCATTCTGCCCTGGCTCGCCTGCGGGAGCGTCCATGGAGGTCTACTCCCTCGAAAAGCTCATCACCGAGGCCCGTCGGCTCGCCGCGGAGTATCGCCGCGCGACGGGTAAGTCTCTCGGCCTGACGAGCGAGATCGCGCGCTTCGACGCCGCGAGGCTCCTGGGCCTGGAGCTCGTTCCCGTGCAGGAGGGAGTCGCTTACGACGCCCTGGGCCGGGGGCGTTGGGAGGGCCTTCGGGTCCAGGTCAAGGGCCGGGCCATCTTTGAGGAAGGGAAGCCGGGCCAGCGTCTCGGACAGGTCAAGTCCGGACAGGACTGGGACGTGCTGATGTTGGTGCTCCTGGACGAGGGCTTCGAGCCCTTCGAGATCCACGAGGCGGACCGGGAGACCGTGCTCGAGGCCGTGGACGAGTCCCGCGACAGCCGGCGCAGCCGCCGCGGCCCGCTGTCGGTGGCCCGGTTCAAGGCCATCGGCCGACTCGTCTGGTCCCGGGCCAACGGTCTGGAGGACGAGGGCTACTGGGAAAACCGGGCCAGCGGCTAGGGGCCGCACCGGTGGGGGACGATCTTGGGGCTCTGGTGGCCGGGCATCTCGGCGAGGGAGGGTCGCTGTCGCGGCTCGTACCCGGCTTCGCCGTGCGTCCCGAGCAGGTCGAGATGTCACGCGCCGTGGCCCATGCGATCGGGACGGGGCGGACCCTCGTCTGCGAAGCGGGCACCGGCACGGGCAAGACCTTCGCCTATCTCGTCCCGGCGCTCCTCTGCGGCCGGCGGGTCGTGCTGTCGACGGCGACCCGCAACCTGCAGGAGCAGCTCTTTCACCGGGACATCCCCCTGGTGCGGCGGGCCCTCGGGGCCACCGCGCGCGTGGCCCTGCTGAAGGGGCGGCAGAACTACCTCTGCCTCGAACACCTGGAGCGTGGAGAGCTCGCCCCGCTGGGGGCCAGCCGGCGCGAGCTGGCGGCCCTCGCTCGGGTGCGCGAGTGGTCCCGGTTCACGCGCAGCGGGGACCTCGCGGAGCTGGTGGACCTGGCCGAGGATTCGCCCCTGCGGCGGGAGCTGACCTCGACGACCGATAACTGCCTCGGCCAGGACTGTCCGCACCTCGCAGATTGCCACGTGCTTCGGGCGAGGCATGCTGCGGCCGGAGCGGACGTGGTGGTGGTGAATCATCACCTGCTGCTCGCGGACCTGGCCCTGCGCCACGACGGGCTCGGGGAGGTCCTTCCCCCCTCGGAGGTGGTCGTCGTGGACGAGGCCCACCAGCTGGGTGAGCTCGTGAGCGAGCTCTTCGGCGAGACCCTCGGGAGCCGGCAGCTCCTGGAGCTCGCCCAGGACGCAAGCCGTGCCCACGCCCGGGAGGCGGGAGATCTCCCAGGCCTCGAGGCAGCCTCGGGGGCACTGGATGACGCGGTGTACCGCCTGAGGGAGACCCTCGGGTCGGAGTCCCGCCGGGTGCCCTGGGAGGCCATCGTCGAGGGGCATGCCGGGAGGGGCCTCGGTTTGCTCGCGGGGGCCCTCCGGCGTCTGGAAGAGGCCCTGAAGTCTGCTGCGGATCGGGGACCGACGCTGGGGCAGTGTCACCGGCGCGCCGAGCGCTACCGGGAGCGCTTGGATTCCATGACGGGGGCGGCGCCCGGGCAGCGGGTGCAGTGGCTGGAGGTGTTCCCCCGCGCGTTCGTGCTGCACGCGACGCCGCTCGAGATCGGCCCCGTCTTCGCGCAGCGGGCCCGTGCCCGGCGCTCGGCCTGGGTCTTCACCTCCGCGACGCTCGCGGTGGGGGCCAGCTTCGAGCACTTCTCCCGCACCCTCGCTCTCGAGGGTCGCGACGAGGCCCTGTGGGGCAGCCCGTTCGACTACCGCAGGCAGGCGCTCTGCTACGTGCCGCCCGGTCTGCCGGACCCCAATACCCCTGAATACACGGGACGCTGCACGGAAGCCGCTCTGCCGGTCCTCGAGGCCAGCGGGGGGCGGGCCTTCCTGCTCTTCACGAGCCATCGGGCGTTGCGGGAGGCGGCCCGGAGGCTCGGGGAGGTGGGCCGTTTCCCCCTGCTCGTACAGGGCGAGGCGCCCCGCTCGGAGCTGCTGCGCCGTTTCACGGAATCACCGGGGGCGGTCCTGCTCGGGACCAGCAGCTTCTGGGAGGGGGTGGACGTGCGCGGGGAGGCGCTGTCCTGTGTCGTGATCGACCGTCTACCCTTCGCGGCACCCGACGACCCGGTGGCGCGGGCGCGCGCGGCGGCCCTCACGAGGGCCGGGGGAAACCCCTTCCTCGAGCTCCAGTTGCCCCAGGCGGTGCTCGCGCTGAAGCAGGGGGTCGGGCGGCTGATCCGCGACGTTCACGACCGGGGGGTGCTCGTGCTCTGCGACCCGCGGTTGCTGCAGAGAAGCTACGGCCCGGTGTTCCTGCAGAGCCTGCCGCCCTTCCCCCTGACCCGGCAGCTGGCGGACGTACAGGCCTTTTTCGGGAGTGCGCCATGAAGATCCTCGCCTTCGAGACGTCGACGGACGCCTGCTCGGTCGCCCTCAGGGTCGGGGAAGAGACGCGGGAGCGCTTCGAGAAGGCCCCTCGCCGCCACGCCGAGCTGGTGCTGCCCATGGCCGAGAGCCTCCTCGCCGAGGCGGGCCTGGGGCCAGGGGACCTCGACGGGCTCGCGTTCGGGCGTGGCCCCGGGTCCTTCACGGGGGTGCGGATCGCCGCCGCGGTGGTCCAGGGGGTGGCGTTCGCCACGGGGTTGCCCGTCGCCCCGGTCTCGACGCTGCAGGCCCTGGCCGAGGGCGTCGCGCGCGAGATGGGCGAGGATTCCGTACTGGCGGTGCTCGACGCGCGGATGGGGGAGGTGTACTGGGGGGCCTACCGGCGGACGGCCTCGGGGCGGATGGAGGCCGTCGTCGAGGACACCTTGAGCGCGCCCGAGAGGGTCTCCGTGCCCGGGGCCGGGCCGTGGGCAGGGGCCGGAGACGGCTGGGCGGTGTACGGGGAAGTCCTGCGCGCGGTTCTCGGCGGTCGCCTGTCCTGCGAGCTCCCGGCGCGTCTGCCCAGGGCGGGGGACGTGGCTCACATCGGCACCGGGATCCTGGGGCGCGGCGAGGGCGTGCCGGCGGCTGCTGCCTTGCCCCTGTACCTTCGCGATCGGGTCGTGCACGTGTAGCATCACCCGGGGACATTTCGAAACCGAGGCATCATGTTCAGGCCCCTGGAGCTCTTCGTCGGTCTGCGCTACACGCGGGCCAAGCGGCGCAACCACTTCATCTCGTTCATCAGCCTCACCTCGATGCTCGGCATCGCCCTCGGGGTGACGGCGCTCATCACCGTACTGTCCGTGATGAACGGCTTCGAGAAGGAGCTGCGGGAGCGGATCCTCGGCATGGCGGCGCACGCGACGGTGTCGGGGGCGGAGGGGCGGCTCGAGGGTTGGCAGGAGGTCGCGGAGCGGCTCGCAGGCCATCCGAGGCTGCTCGGTCTCGCGCCCTACGTCCAGGCGGAGGGGATGCTCACCGAGGGTGACACGGTCCGGGGGACCCGGGTCCGGGGGATACTCCCCGAGGCCGAGCCTCGGGTCTCCACCGTCGGGTCCCAGATGATCGAGGGCCGGCTCGAAGACCTGGTGCCCGGCGCGTTCGGGATGCTGCTGGGGAAAGACCTGGCGCGGGTGCTGGGCGTGGGGGTGGGTGACCGGGTGACCCTGGTCGCGCCCCAGGCGAGGGTCACTCCGGCGGGGGTGCTGCCGCGCCTGCGCCGCTTCACCGTGGTCGGTGTCTTCGGGGTGGGGATGTACGAGTACGACGCGGGCCTCGCGCTCATCCACATCGAGGACGCGGCGAAGCTCTTCGGCCTGGGTGACGCGGTGAGTGGCCTGCGGCTGCGCATCGACGACATGTTCGCGGCGCCACGCGTGGCCCGGGAGGTCGCGGCGCAGCTCCCCGGGCGCTACTGGGTCTCCGACTGGACCCAGCAGCACGCGAACTTCTTCCGCGCGGTGCGCACGGAGAAGACGGTGATGTTCGTGATCCTCACGCTGATCGTCGCCGTGGCCGCGTTCAACATCGTCTCGACGCTCGTCATGGTCGTCTCCGACAAGAAGTCCGACATCGCCATCCTGCGCACCCTCGGGGCCAGCCCCCGCAGCATCATGGGGATGTTCATGGTGCAGGGCTCGATCATCGGCGTCGTGGGGACGGCCCTTGGAATCGTGGGTGGGGTGGCGCTCGCCCTGAACGTCGAGACGGTGGTCGCCGGGATCGAGGAGCTGTTCCGGGTCAAGTTCCTGTCGCCCGACGTCTACTACATCAGTGAGCTGCCTTCCGACATGCACTGGAGCGACGTGGCACGCATTGCCCTGGTCGCCCTGGTGCTCAGCCTGAGTGCGACTCTCTACCCCGCGTGGCGAGCGTCGCGCACCCAGCCGGCGGAGGCCCTTCGCTATGAGTGAGCCCGTCCTCGCGTGCCGCGGGCTGATCCGGGACTTCACCGAGGGCGGACTCTCGGTTCAGGTACTGAAGGGGCTCGACCTTGTGATCGAAGCCGGCGAGCGGGTCGCCATCGTCGGGCGGTCCGGCTCGGGCAAGAGCACGCTGTTGCACCTGTTGGGCGGGCTCGACACGCCGACTCGGGGCCGGGTCTGGCTCGAGGGGCGCGACCTCGCCACGCTCGGGGAGGTGGAGCGGGGCCGGCTGCGCAACCGCAGCCTCGGCTTCGTGTATCAGTTCCACCACCTGCTTCCCGAGTTCACCGCCCTGGAGAACGTGGCCATGCCGCTGCTCATCCGCGGCGCCTCGCCGGCCGCGGCCGCCGAGGCGGCCACCGACATGCTGTCGCGCGCGGGGCTCGGCGGGCGCCTGGAGCACAAGCCGGGCGAGCTGTCGGGCGGGGAGCGGCAACGTGCCGCGATCGCCCGGGCGCTGGTGACCGCTCCGCGGGCGGTCCTCGCCGACGAGCCTACGGGAAACCTGGACCGGGCGACGGCGGCCTCGGTGTACGACCTGATGCTCGAGCTGAACCGCGAGTCGGGCACCAGCCTGGTGGTGGTGACGCACGACGAGTCCATCGCGGCCCGCGCCGACCGGGTGCTGCACATGGTCGACGGGCGCTTGGAGGAGGGGATGGGCCAGACCCCGTGATGAGTGTGGCCCCGAGCGGCTGATGCCCTTTCGGAAGTCCGACGGGCTACGGGGAAGGGTTCAGGCGAAACGGTCGTCCGCGCGCTCGGGAAGAGGCGCGCAGGCGGCGACGGCGCAGGAGCGCCGCAACACAGGACGCAGGGACGCGTGCGCACAGGGGTTCTCGCCTTTCTTGCCGGGGTCCTGGCGGCCCTGCAGCTCGCGGAGCTGCCGGACCTGCGCCTGTGCTGGCTGTTGCCGGTCCTCCTCGGGCTTGCCGCGGCGAGCCGAATCGCGCGCCTGCCGGCCCTCGTGGTGGTCGGTTTCCTGTGGACCGTCCTGCGGGCCTCCTTCGCCCTGTCCGGGGCACTGCCCGCGGAGCTCGAGGGACGCGATCTCACCCTCGTGGGCACCGTGGTCGGCGTTCCCGAGCGCGAGGACCGCTCCTTGCGTTTCGAGCTCCGCGTGGACGAGGCCTCCGCGCACGGCGGCGCCTGGCGGCTTCCCGCCCGTGTGCGGCTCGACTGGTACGACTCGGCGCCCGAGCTGGCGCCCGGCGAGCGCTGGCGCCTGGCGGCCCGCCTGCGGCGCCCCAAGGGGCTCGCCAATCCCGGGGGGTTCGACTACGAGGCCTGGCTGCTGCTGCGCGGGGTGCGGGCGACCGGCTACGTGCGCCCCGGGCCCGGGGACGAAAGGCTGGACGCGCCAGGGGGCGCCCCCGTGTCCCGTCTGCGGGCCACCCTGGGGGCGGGGATCGACCGGGCGCTGGGTGCCCACCCCCACCGGGGCGTGGTGAAGGGGCTCGTCGTCGGCCTCACGGCCGAGGTCTCGCAGCGCCAGTGGGAGGTCTTTCGCGCGACCGGCACCACCCACCTGATGGCCATCTCGGGGTCGCACGTCGTCCTCGTGGCCGCCGCGGCCTACGCGGCGGCGCGCTGGCTATGGGCCGTCGCCGGGCGAATCGCCCTGCGGGTGGCGGCGCCGAAGGCGGCGGCGCTTCTCGCCCTGCTCGCCGCCGGCGGATATGCCGGGCTCGCGGGGCTCTCCGTGCCCACCCAGCGGGCCGTGGTCATGGTGGGCCTCGTGCTGCTGGCGCGCGCCTGGCGGGGCCGGGTGTCGGCCACGCACGCACTGGCGCTCGCACTGCTCGCCGTGCTGCTCGCAGACCCCCTCTCGCCCCTCTCACCGGGCCTCTGGCTCTCGTTTCTCGCCGTCGGGGTCCTGCTGCTCATCTCCCTGCCGGGCGGGGGTGAGCCGGGGCTGTGGGCGCGTTGGGGCCGGCCCCACGTACTGGTGGCGCTCGGGCTCCTGCCCGTGACCCTCGCGCTCTTCGGCGAGAACCCCTGGCTCGGCCCCGTGGCCAATGCCGTCGCCGTGCCCTGGGTGGAGCTGCTGGTGGTGCCCACGGCCCTCGTGGGGGGGTTGCTCACCCCGGTCTGGCCGGGGGCGGGTGGGCTGTTGCTGCGCTGGAGCGCGTGGGCGATGGACGGCCTCTGGCCGCTGCTGGAGTGGTTGGCAGGGCTCGACTGGACCTACCGGGGGCCGGTGGGGACCGGGGCCGCAGCCCTCGCTGCGGCGGGCCTGGGGGCGCTGGTGGCCCTGTTGCCGCGGGGGGTCCCGGGACGCTGGGTGGGGCTCCTGGGGTTCCTGCCCCTGCTCTTGCCGAGTCCCGCACGCCCGGCGGGGGGAGAGGTCTGGCTCACGCTCCTCGACGTGGGGCAGGGGCTGGCGGCCGTGGTGGAGACGGCGGGCCACACCCTGGTCTACGACACCGGACCCCGGTATGGCCCGGGGCGGGACGCCGGAGGCTCAGTCGTCGCGCCCTTCCTGCGCCACCGAGGTCTCTCTCGGGTGGACGTGCTGATGCTGAGCCACTCGGATACCGACCACGTGGGCGGTGCGGCCTCGCTCCTGCGGGCGACCCGCGTGGACGCGCTGGTGGGGAGCGGCGCGCCAGGCCGAGACCCCACGAGCCCCTGCCGGGCGGGGGACGGGTGGTCCTGGGACGGGGTGCGCTTTCGGGTGCTGCACCCCCCCGCCCTGGGCGAGAGGGGAGGCAACGACGCGTCCTGCGTCCTGCGGGTGGACACGGCGGGTGGGAGCCTCCTGCTGCCGGGGGACGTGGAGGCGGCCGCCGAGGCCGAGCTGGTGGCCTCCCAGGCCGATGTCCTGCGCGCCGACGTCCTGGTCGTGCCGCACCACGGTAGCCGGGGTGCCTCGTCCCAGGGCTTCGTGGCGGCCGTGCGCCCCCGGCACGCGCTCTTCTCGACCGGTTACGGCAACCGCTTTGGCTTCCCCTCCAGGGTGGTGCTGGCCCGGTATCGCGCCGTGGGGGCCTCGGTGCACGACACCGCGAGAGCCGGGGCGGTCACGGTGCGGATGGACGGGGAGGGGCGCACGGAACTGCGCCACCATCGCGTGGAGCAGCGGCGGTTCTGGCTCACGCCCCTGGAGACACCCTGAGACGGTCTCCCCGGACCGCAGGTGGGGTGCTAGAGTTACGCGTCACACCGGGAAGGGGATCGGGTCCGTGTACGAAATCATCAAGGCGGGCGGCTGGGTCATGTGGCCCATCCTGATCTCCTCGGTCGTGGCCACCGCCATCGTCCTCGAGCGTCTGTGGACGCTGCGCAGAGCCCGCATCGCCCCCGCAGGCCTGGTGCTCCAGGTCTGGCAGTGGGCGCGCGAGGGCAAGCTGGACGCGCGCCGTGTCCAGTCGCTTCGCGAGGGGTCGCCGCTCGGGCGGCTGCTGGCCACGGGGATCCTCAACCGGCACCACGGGCGCGCGGTGATGCAGGAGAGCATCGAGGACGTGGGCCGTCTCGTCATCCATCAGCTCGAGCGCTATCTGAACACGCTCGGTACCGTCGCCTCCGTCGCGCCCCTTCTCGGCCTGCTGGGCACGGTCTTCGGGATGATCCGGGTCTTCAACGTGATGACCCTGAAAGGCGTGGGCGACCCTTCGGCCCTGGCGGGGGGCATCGGCGAGGCCCTCATCACCACGGCCGCCGGCCTGCTGGTAGCCATCCCGGCACTCGCCTTCTACCGCTACCTGCGGGGGCGGGTGGACGAGCTCGTGCTGGTGATGGAGCACGAGGCGATGAAGCTCGTGGAGGTCATGCAGGGGCAGCGCGAGCGCGACGGAGAGGGCCTCTCGCTTTGAAGCTCCGCCGCAGAAGGAACGACGAGGCGCCGGAGGTCGTTCTCGTCTCCCTCATCGACGTGGTCCTCTCGCTGGTCATCTTCTTCATGGTGACGACGACCTTCAACCGCTTGGCTCCCATCGAGATCAGCCTGCCGGAGTCGAGCGCCGATCCGCGTGAGAAGCCGGAGCAGGCCATCGAGGTGAGCATCGACGCCCAGGGGCGCTACTACGTCGCAGGGCGGGAGCTCGTCAACACCCAGGTGGAGACCCTGAAAAGGGGTTTGCTGGAGGCGGCCACGGGGCGCACCGCCCCATCGGTCGTCCTGAGCGCGGACGCCAGGACCCCGCACCAGGCGGTGGTGACTGCCCTCGACGCGGCTCGGCAGGCCGGGCTCAACCGGCTCACGTTCGCTACCGCTCAGCGCGCCGACGAGGGTGGGCGCTGACGCCACGACGCTCGCCCGGGGCTCTCGCCGCGGCGCGGAACGGTGGGGGCGGGCCCTGGAGCGCCGCGTCACCGCGTGGGCCGAGCGGGTCTGGTACGCACGGCATCCTTCGGGCGTGCTGCTCGCGCCACTCGGCTGGGTCTACTGCGCGGCGGCCTCGCTGCGCAAACGGGCCCCCGGCACCGGCTGGGTGCGGCGGATGCGTCTGCCCGTGCCGGTTGTGGTGGTCGGCAACCTGACGGTCGGCGGGACCGGGAAGACCCCCCTGGTCGTCTGGCTTGCCCGCGCGCTCCGTGCGGACGGCCTGCGCCCCGGGGTGCTCGCTCGGGGTTATCGGGGGAAGGCGAAGGATTGGCCCCGTATCGTGAGCCCCGACAGCGACCCGGCCCAGGTGGGGGACGAGCCGGTGCTGCTCGCCCGCCGCACGGGATGCCCCGTCGTGGCCGGGCCCGACCGCGTCG
This sequence comes from Gammaproteobacteria bacterium, assembly GCA_017999615.1. Classification (NCBI taxonomy): domain Bacteria; kingdom Pseudomonadati; phylum Pseudomonadota; class Gammaproteobacteria; species Gammaproteobacteria bacterium. Next base: position 80,143 of record JAGNLM010000008.1, read on the forward strand.
CCGCCGCCCGACGGCTCCTGGAGACCGGGTCCTGCGACCTGGTGCTGTGTGATGACGGCCTGCAGGACCTGTCCCTCGCCCACGACGTGGAGATCGTGGTGCTCGACGGGGCGCGCCGACTGGGCAATGGCCGGTGTCTGCCCGCGGGGCCGCTGCGCGAGAGCGCCCGGCGCCTGGCCGAGGTCGACCTGGTCGTGTGCCGAGGGGAGGCGCGGTCCGGCGAGCTCGGCATGGCCTATCAGGCCGGTGTCCCCCGGAACGTGGACGACGAGGCGCAGGAGCGGGGCTTTGCCGAATTCCGCGGACGTGCGGTCCACGCGGTGGCCGGTGTGGGAAATCCCGAGGGGTTCTTCGGCCTCCTGCGGGGGGAGGGCCTCTCGGTGGTGGAGCACCGCTTCCCGGACCATCACGCCTTTGGCCCGGGCGATCTCGATTTCGGCGACGGTCTGCCGGTCATCATGACCGAGAAGGACGCGGTCAAGTGCCGGGGACTCGCGCCCGGCAGGGCATGGTACGTACCGGTCGAAGCCGTGCTGGAGGAGGCGTTCTCGGGGCGGCTGCGGTCGTTGCTGGCAAGAGGAGGGGAACGTGGACAAGAAACTGCTTGAGATCCTGGTCTGCCCGGTCTGCAAGGGGCCCCTGGTGTACCGCAGGAACGAGCTGGAGCTGGTGTGCTTCGGCTGCCGGCTCGCCTACCCGATCCGGGACGAGATCCCGGTCATGCTGGAAGAGGAGGCCCGGACCCTGGGGCCCGACGAGAAACGGGAGTAGCTGAAGCGCGATGGGCCGCCCCATGACGGAATTCACGGCCGTGATCCCGGCGCGCCTGGCCTCCACGCGCCTGCCGCGCAAGGTGCTGCTGGAGATCGGCGGCAAGCCGATGGTGCGTCACGCCTACGAGCGTGCCCTCGAGAGCGGTGCGTCGGAGGTGATCATCGCTACCGACGACGATGAGGTCGCGGGTGTCTGCAGGGCGTTCGGGGCGGACGTCCAGTTGACGGGAAGGCATCACCGCTCGGGGACCGATCGGATCGCCGAGGTGGCGGCGCTGCGCAAGCTCCCGCAGGACCGTATCGTCGTCAACGTGCAGGCCGACGAGCCGCTGCTCCCCCCGGCCCTGGTGCGCCAGACGGCCGAAGACCTGGAGGCTTCTCCCGGGGCGGGCCTGGCGACGCTCTGTACCCCCGTCACGAGCCGGGCCGAGGTCTTTGACCCGAACGTGGTGAAGGTCGTGGTGGACGGCGAGGGCTTCGCCCTCTACTTCAGCCGGGCCCCCATCCCCTGGCACCGGGAGGGTTTCCGCGAGGCGGCGCTGGGGTTGCCGGCAGGCGTGCCCTACCTTCGCCACGTGGGGCTCTACGCCTATCGCGTGGGGACCCTGCAGCGCCTGTCCGCCGAGCCTGCGGCCCCCCTGGAGCAGGCGGAATCCCTGGAGCAGTTGCGGGCCCTCACGGTGGGGGTGCGGGTCCACGTCGCGTTCGCGGCGGAGCCTCCCGGTGTCGGGGTGGACACGGCCAACGACCTGGAGCGCGTGCGGCGGCAGCTGGAAGCGCGAATGCGCTGACAGCAACGCCCGCCGACCCCGGTCATCCGTTCGCTGCGCCCCAACACCCTGCCGTTTTGTCGCGGGTTTTTACATCTCCGGAACCTCCGGGTCCGGAGTGTGACGCAGGTCTCGGAATCTTTTAGGGTTCTCGAACTGTGCACAGAACTTGCTTCGGCCGGCGGGTGACGCCTGTCCCGGAGTCCTCGGGACGAGCGTCGAATGGGTAGCCCGATCCAGCGTCCCGCCCCTCGACGAGGCCATGTTCGACGTCACCGCCTGTGCGGAGAACCCTGCAGTGATCCGCTTTCCGCTGAACGAGCGAGGGCGGGATTTCGTCGTGGGGGATATCCACGGAATGTTCGGGCACCTGGAAGCCCTCTTGGCCCGCACGGGGTTCGATTCGAGGGTTGACCGGCTCTTCTCGGTGGGCGACCTCGTGGACCGGGGCCCCGCGTCCCGGGACGCCCTGCGCTGGCTCTCTTACGGGTGGTTCCACGCCTGCCGCGGCAACCACGAGCAGTTCGCCATCGACTCCGTGCTGCCGGACGAGCTCGACCACTGGACTCAGTACAACGGCGGTGCCTGGTGGTCGCGGCTCTCACGCCTCGAGCAACGGATGTTCCGCGATGCGTTTCTCGCCTTACCGCTCGCGATGGAGGTGGAGACCGACGCCGGCCTGGTCGGGATCGTGCACGCGGACATCCCGCCGGCGCTGACCTGGGAGCGATTCGTGGGCTTGCTCGCCGCAGGGCACGAAGACGCGGCGCTCTACGCCCTGTCCTCGCGCTATCGCATCCAGGGTGAGAGGGCCCGCCTGGGACCGGTCGGCGGCGGGGTCGTCCGGGTCTACTGCGGGCACACGCCGGTGCGCGAGCCGCTCGCGATCGACAACGTCCACTTCATCGACACCGGGGCGGTCTACGTGCAGGACGGATACGGCGATGCGCGCCTGACCCTCATCGAGATCCAGCCCGAGCCCTATCGGGAGAGCTCCATCCGCTGCGACATGGAGCTCTGAGCCCCGAGGGCGGGGCCCGGCGCGAGAGGGGGGACGTCCGTGGCTGGCCGGAAAGCGCGGGGCGGCTAGCGGGCGCGGTATGTGATCCGGCCTTTGCTCAGGTCGTAGGGCGTGAGCTGCACGGTCACCCGATCACCCGTCAGGATGCGGATGTAGTGCTTGCGCATCTTGCCCGAGATGTGCGCCGTGACCACGTGTCCGTTGTCGAGCTGCACACGGAACGTGGTATTGGGCAGGGTCTCGACGACCATGCCTTCCATCTCGATTGCATCTTCTTTTGCCATGAGTCTCGACGGCCTGCCTCGCAGGCCGCGTAGTGTGCCAGAAGCGGTGGTGGGCCGAAAGGCGCGGCTTCGTGCGGCGCGGTGGCCGGGGGGCGCTGGCCGGTCCCGGCGCCCCCAATGGGGGTTCCTCAGGGCGGCTCGCGCCGCCAGATGCCCTCGTGCAGGAACTCCAGCGGCCGGTAGTCCGCCTTGTAGCGCATCTTCGGCGACTCCCGGACCCAGTAGCCGAGGTACAGCCAATCGAGTCCGAGCCGCCGCGCCTCCTGGATCTCCCACAGCACCACGAGAACCCCGGGGCTGCGGTCTGCCGCGTCGGGGTCGAAAAACGTGTAGACCGCGGAGAGGCCGTCGTCCAGCCGATCCACGACACCCACGGCGAGGAGCCCTGCAGGCGTTCGAAATTCGTAGAACGTGGTCTCCGACCAGGGGCTGGTCAGGAACTCGAGGTACTGACCGGGCGTCGGGGCGTCCATGCCCCCACCCGCATGGCGGGTCTTCACGTAGCGGGCGTAGAGGGCGTACTGCTCGGCGGTGAGCGCGGGTGCCACTGCACTCACCTGCACGTCGCCGTTGGCCCGCCACGCTCGACGCTGGCTGCGCCGGGGCTGGAACTCCTGCACCGGAACCCGGACCGGAATGCAGGCGTCGCAGTCGGGACACTGCGGCCGGTAGACGTGGGGACCGCTGCGGCGAAAGCCGTGGCGGGAGAGCGCGGTGAAGGTGGCGCGGTCGGGAGAGGACGCCGGGTGCGCGAAAACGGTCACCGCCTCCCGCCCCTCGAGGTAGCTGCAGGCGTGCGGGGGTGTCGCGAAGAACGCGATGGGCTCCGCTTCGCCGTGGGAGCTCACGCCGGGCGCCCGGGAAGCGCGGGGGCCGGTCCCGGCGCCTCGCACCAGGCGTCCAGGTGAGCGAGAAACAGCGGGCGCGGGATCTCGACGGCACCCATCCGCGCCAGGTGCTCGCTCGGCACCTGGCAGTCGATCAACCGGAATCCCATCCGGGCGAGGGCGACCAGCGCGACCTTGGAGGCGTCCGCCGCCAGGCTGAACATCGACTCGCCGAAGAAGACCCCGCCGAGCGCGACGCCGTAGAGCCCGCCGACCAGGACTCCGTTCTGCCAGGTCTCCACGCAGTGGGCTGCGCCCTCCCGGTGCAGTCTGGCGTAGGCAGTGGCCATGTCCTGCGTGATCCAGGTCCCGTCCCCACTGGCCCGGGGTGCCGCGCAGGCTTGTACGACGGCGTCGAAGGCGGTGTCCACCCGGACCTCGAACCGCCCCTGGCGCAGGACCTTGCGAAGGCTTCGGGACACCCGGATGTCCCCGGGATAGAGCACTGCCCGCGGGTCGGGTGACCACCAGAGGATGGGCTGACCGTCGCTGAACCAGGGGAAGATGCCGCGGCGATACGCCGCCCGCAGGCGGGCCGGGCTCAGGTCCCCGCCGAGTGCCAGGAGCCCGTTCGGCTCGGTGAGGGCACGGCTCAGCGGCGGGAAGGCGTCGGCCGGGGCGCCCGCCGGGATCAGGTGGGGGAGGAGGGCTCTCCTCATCCCGGCCCCTGTACCCCCCCTCAGCGCAGGGTGTCCAGATAGCGCTCTGCGTCGAGCGCCGCCATGCACCCGCTACCCGCCGAGGTCACGGCCTGGCGGTAGACCTGGTCCATGACGTCGCCGGCGGCGAAGACGCCGGGAATGCTGGTGGCGGTGGCGTTGCCCTCGAGGCCCGAGCGCACGCGGATGTAGCCGTTGACCATCTCGAGCTGGCCTTCGAAGAGCGCAGTGTTCGGCGTGTGCCCGATGGCGACGAAGATGCCGGTCAGCTCCAGGTCCCGCACCGTGCCGTCCTTGACGCTGCGGACCCGGGCCCCGGTGACCCCGCTGGCGTCGCCCAGCACTTCGTCGAGCACCGCATCCCAGAGCAGGGTGACGTTGCCGCTGCGTGCCTTCTCGAACAACCGCTCCTGCATGATCTTCTCGGCGCGCAGGGAGTCCCGGCGGTGGATGAGCGTCACGTGGGAGGCGATGTTCGACAGGTAGAGCGCCTCCTCGACCGCGGTGTTCCCCCCGCCGATGACGGCAACCGTCTGCCCCCGGTAGAAGAAGCCGTCGCACGTGGCGCAGGCCGAGACGCCGCGCCCCTTGAATGCCTGCTCGGAGGGCAGGCCGAGGTATCGCGCGGAGGCGCCCGTCGCGATGACGAGTGCATCGCAGGTGTACACCGCCGAATCGCCGTGCAGGCGGAAGGGCCGTTCGGTCAGAACGGCCTGGCTCACCTGGTCGAACACGATGTCCGTTCCGAAGCGCTCCGCGTGCCGGCGCATCCGCTCCATGAGCTCCGGTCCCTGGACGCCCCCGTCGTCGCCTGGCCAGTTGTCCACCTCGGTGGTCGTCATCAACTGGCCGCCCTGTTCCAGCCCGGTGACCAGGAGCGGCTTCAGATTGGCGCGCGCGGCGTAAACCGCTGCCGTGTAACCGGCAGGGCCGGAGCCGAGGATGAGCAGGCGAGAGTGTCGGACATTCGTCATGATGGGGATGCTCCAGAAAAGAACCCCGGCACGCCCGAAGAGGTGTTCGTGCGCGCGCTTGTAAATGTTGCCGGAAATGGTAAGGCATGGCGCGGGGTGGGGCAAAGGACGTGTCGCCCCGTCCTCGAGGCCGCGGTGGCCGGCCCCCCGTGAAGGGTGGTGATATCATCGGAGCCTCGAGGGCTGGGGTGGCCGGGCAAAGGCGCCCCGACTCGTGGCATACTAATTAGAGAGTTACGGGAAGATACTCGAGCGGTTTATCGTTTTGGCGCAGGCGATCCCCAAAAAAACCAACCGGTCGGTGGCCCTCGGGGCCCATCTCGGCCGTGGACTTCGCGAGGTCCTGTTCATCGTCGGTGGTGTCACTGCCGTCTACCTGCTGGTGTCGCTTCTCAGCTACCACCCGACCGACCCCGGGTGGTCCCAGGTCGGTACTGCGGGCCGCGTCGCGAACCGTGGCGGCATCGCCGGCGCCTGGCTCGCGGACGTAGGCCTCTATCTCTTCGGTTATCTCGCGTACCTGTTTCCGGCGCTGCTGGCCGTGGCGGGTTGGTCCATCTACCGGGGCGGCAAGCTCCCCACTCCCGGCTCGTGGCACGCCGCGGCGAGCCGGGCGAGCGGATTCCTGCTGACACTCACCGCCGGCTCGGGTCTCGCGACGCTGCACTTCGCCGCCCGCGGCCTGCCGCTGGCCGCGGGCGGGGCCCTCGGCGACGTGGTGGGCCGAGGGCTCGCGGGGCTCTTCAGCCCCCTCGGGGCCACGCTGTTCCTGCTGGCGCTGTTCCTCGTGGGCGTGACACTGTTCACCGGCCTGTCCTGGTTCGCCGTCATGGACGCGGTCGGGCACTTCACGGTCGAGGCGCTGTCCTGGGTCGCGGGTCTCCCCCGCAGGCTGAGGGAGGCGCTGCGGGCGCGCAAGGCGAGGCAAGAACGGGAGACGGTGGTCGCTCGCGCCAAGGCAAAGACCACGCGCCGCGCGCCACCTCGAATCGAGCCCGTCGCCGGTCCCTTGCAGCCGAGCGTTCGGGTCGAGAAGGAGCGGCAGGTGCCCCTCTTCGAGCCGTCTGGGGAGGGTGGGCTGCCGCCGCTGTCGCTGCTCGACCCCGCGCCCGTGTCCCAGACACCCATCGGGAAGGCGGCCCTGGAGGCCATGTCCCGGCAAGTCGAGGTGAAGCTGCTCGACTTCGGGATCGAGGTACAGGTGGTGGCGGTGCACCCCGGGCCGGTGGTCACGCGCTTCGAGCTGCAGCCCGCCCCGGGCCTGAAGGTCAGCCGCATCAGCGCCCTCGCGAAGGATCTGGCGCGCTCGCTGTCGGTGGTGAGTGTGCGCATCGTCGAGGTGATCCCGGGGAAGTCGGTCATCGGCCTGGAGATCCCCAACGAGCACCGGGAGCTCGTGGTGCTCAGCGAGATCCTGAAGTCCAAAGAGTACGACGAGCTCTCTTCGGCCGTCGCGCTCTCGCTCGGCAAGGACATCGGGGGACGCCCGGTGGTGGTGGACCTCGCGCGCATGCCGCACCTGCTGGTGGCCGGTACGACCGGATCGGGGAAATCCGTGGCCATCAACGCGATGGTGCTGAGCCTGCTCTACAAGTCTTCACCGGCCGAGGTTCGCCTCATCCTGGTGGACCCCAAGATGCTGGAGCTCTCGGTGTACGAGGGGATCCCCCACCTTTTGGCGCCGGTCGTGACCGACATGAAGGAGGCGGGGAACGCGCTGCGCTGGTGCGTGGCGGAGATGGACCGCCGGTATCGAGTGATGTCCGCCCTCGGGGTGCGTAACCTCGGTGGGTACAACCGTAAGGTCAAGGAGGCCTCCTCACGCGGAAGCCCGCTGCGCGACCCCGTGTTCAAGGGCGGGGAGGGCGAAGAGGTCCCGCTCCTGACGACGCTGCCGCTCGTGGTCGTGGTCATCGACGAGCTGGCGGACATGATGATGGTGGTGGGCAAGAAGGTCGAAGACCTTATCTGCCGTCTCGCCCAGAAGGCGAGGGCCTCCGGCATACACCTCATCCTGGCGACCCAGAGGCCCTCCGTGGACGTCATCACGGGGCTCATCAAGGCCAACATTCCGACCCGCATCGCGTTCCAGGTCTCCTCGAAGGTGGATTCGCGCACCATCCTGGACCAGATGGGGGCCGAGCACCTCCTGGGCCACGGCGACATGCTCTACCTTCCGCCGGGGAGCGGCGCTCCGATCCGGGTCCACGGGGCGTTCGTGTCGGACAACGAGGTCCACCGCGTCGTGGAGCACCTGCGCGCGCACGGCAAGCCGGACTACGTGCACGAGATCCTGCAGGCCGCGGAGGAGCAGGAGAACGGTGAAGGTGGCGAGGCCGCGGGAGGAGAGAAGGACCCGCTCTACGACCAGGCGGTGGTCATCGTCATGGAGAGCCGCCGCGCTTCCATCTCGGGCGTGCAGCGACGCCTCAAGATCGGTTACAACCGGGCAGCCCGCATGATCGAGGAAATGGAGCGGGCGGGTCTCGTGGGCCCGCTCCAGTCCAACGGCAGCCGCGAGGTGCTCGTGCCTTCGACGCCACGCTGAGCGCCGCGGCTGAAGCGCCTGTCAACCTCCCTCAGGTCCCTGCCCCTATGACCCCCATCTTGAAAGTCGCATTCCTGGCCGTACTGCTCTCGGTGAGCAGCGGCGCTGGCGCGGACGTCGCGCGGCTCAAGACCTTTCTCAGCGAGATGAAATCGCTCGAGGCCGCCTTCGAGCAGACCGTCGAGGACGAAAAGGGACGCAACCTGGAGAGCTCCTTCGGCCGCTTCTACCTGTCGCGGCCGGGCCGGTTCCGCTGGAGCTACACGGTGCCCTACGTCCAGGAGATCGTCTCGGACGGGGAGGAGGTCTGGATCTACGACAGCGAGCTCGCTCAGGTCACGGTGAAGAGCGCGCGGGAGGCGCTGGCGAATGCCCCAGGGCTGTTGTTGAGCACGAATCGCCCCCTGGAGGCGGAATTCGTCCTCACCGACCTCGGCCGTAAGGGGGACCTGGAGTGGGTGGAGCTCACCCCGAAATCCACCGACGCGCCCTTCCGCAAGGTGCGCATCGGACTGCGCGGGCGGGACCTGGCCGAGATGGAGTTGGCGGACGGATTCGGTCAGCTGACGCGCCTGCGTTTCAAGGGCGCGGTCAAGAACCCGAAGTTGAGCCCTGAGCTCTTTCGCTTCGAGCCGCCGGATGGAGTGGACGTCATGCGCGACCCCAGCGGGACGCGCTGAGGGCGCTCGTCGCCGAGCCTGCCTTGAGCGAGACCCCCTCCCACGCCCCCCTCGCGGACCGCGTGCGGCCCGACCGGGTCGAGGACCTCGTGGGACAGGAGCGCATCCTCGGGCCTGGGCGGCCCCTACGCGAGGCGTTGCAGACCGGGCGCCTGCACTCCATGGTGCTCTGGGGTCCCCCGGGGACGGGCAAGACGACCCTGGCGCGCCTGCTGGCCCGCTCTGCCCACGCGCAGTTCATTCCCCTGTCCGCCGTCCTGGCGGGAGTCAAGGACATCCGCGAGGCCGTGGCCCGGGCGCAGGCATACCGGCAGGCCGAGGGCGGGGAGACGATCCTGTTCGTCGACGAGGCCCACCGCTTCAACAAGGCTCAGCAGGACGCATTCCTTCCCTACGTCGAGGACGGCACCCTCACCTTCATCGGGGCCACGACGGAGAACCCCTCCTTCGAGCTGAACAGCGCGCTCCTGTCGCGCTGCCGGGTGTATGTCCTGGAACCGCTCGGGCCCGAGGACGTCCGCCGGGTGATCGACCGCGCGATCGAGGACCCGCAGCGCGGACTCGGCGCTGCGGGGCTGCGGATGGCGGATGCCGAGCGTGACCGGTTGGCCCGGGCCGCGGACGGTGACGCCCGCCGGGCCCTGAACGTCCTCGAGGTCGCCGCGGAGCTCGCGTCGGGGGGCGGGCGTGGCGGTGAGGTCAGCGCCGAGGTGCTGGACGCGGTGCTGACCGGTGACGTCCGGCGGTTCGACCGCGGGGGCGATGTCTTCTACGACCAGATCTCCGCGCTCCACAAGTCCATCCGGGGCTCCGACCCGGACGCCGCGCTCTATTGGCTCGCGCGCATGCTCGACGGGGGCTGCGACCCCCTCTACCTGGCGCGCCGTCTGGTCCGGGTTGCCAGCGAGGACGTGGGAAACGCGGACCCCCGGGCCCTGTCGCTGGTGCTCGCGGCCTGGGACGTGCAGGAGCGGCTCGGTCACCCGGAGGGGGAACTGGCCCTTGCGCAGGCCGTCACCTACCTCGCCAGCGCGGCCAAGAGCAACGCCGTCTACGTCGCATTCGGCGAGGCCCGGGAGGACGTGCGGCGCCTGGGATCCCTGGCGGTGCCCCTGCACCTGCGCAACGCCCCCACCGCCCTGATGCGCCGTCTCGACTACGGCGCGGCGTACCGCTACCCTCACGACGAGCCGAACGCCTACGCGGCCGGCCAACGGTATTTCCCGGACGGGATGCCCGAGCGGCGCTACTACCGGCCCGTGCCGCGGGGGCTGGAGAGCCAGATCGCCGAGAAACTCGAGCGCCTGCGGGCCCTGGATTCGGCTGCGGCCGGGACGACGGCGAAAGGGCGGGGCAAGGAGAAGGGAGGGTAGGCGCGGGAAGCGCTCACGACGACAACCGGCGCTCGCCCACGCCGGAGGGCCGGTCCCGGCGCGCCCGAAATCCCCGGTCCGGCCGGGCCACCTTTCCACCTGGGATGCAACCTTCAACGGCGACTTCTCATGCTAGACCCGAGGCTGTTCCGCAACGAGTTGGAAGACACCGCCCGCCGCCTCGCCCGCCGGGGGTACACGCTGGACACGGAGCGCGTCGCCAGGCTGGAGGCGGAGCGCAAGGCCGTTCAGGTGCGCACCCAGGAGTTGCAGGCCGAGCGCAACGCCCGCTCTCGGCTCATCGGGAAGGCGAAGGCGGGCGGCGAGGATACGGCTCCGCTACTCGCCGAGGTGGGGCGCCTCGGCGAGGACCTGAAGGGGGCGGAGGCCCGCCTCGAGGCGCTGCAGACCGAGATCGAGGGGTTCCTGCTCACGGTTCCCAACATCCCCCACGAGAGCGTGCCGTCCGGGGGCGGAGAGGGCGACAACGAGGAGGTCCGGCGCTGGGGGGAGCCGCGCGCCTTCTCCTTCGAGCCCCGGGACCACGTGGACCTCGGTGCCGCGCTCGGGCTGCTGGACTTCGAGACCGCGGCCAAGATCTCGGGTAGCCGCTTCGCGGTCCTGGCGGGGCCGCTCGCGCGCCTGCACCGGGCGCTCACCCAGTTCATGCTCGACCTGCACACCAGCCGCCACGGCTATCGCGAGGTCTACGTCCCCTATCTGGTCAACGCCGCGAGCCTGACCGGTACCGGGCAGCTGCCGAAGTTCAAGGAGGACCTCTTCCACATCCCGCTGCAGGACTACTACCTGATCCCGACCGCCGAGGTCCCCGTGACCAACATCGCCCGCGACCTCATCTTCGAAGCGGACGAGATGCCCAGGCGCTTCGTCTGCCACACGCCTTGTTTCCGCAGCGAGGCGGGGTCCTACGGAAAGGACACCCGGGGGATGATCCGCCAGCACCAGTTCGAGAAGGTCGAGATGGTCCAGATGGTGCCGCCAGGGGATTCCTACCGCGCCCTGGAAGAGCTCACGGGGCACGCCGAAGCGGTCCTGCAGGCCCTCGGGCTGCCGTACCGGGTCGTGACGCTCTGCACCGGTGACCTCGGCTTCTCGTCGGCCAAGACCTACGACATCGAGGTCTGGCTGCCGGGCCAGCAGCGCTATCGCGAGATCTCCTCCTGCAGCAACTTCGAGGACTTTCAGGCGCGGCGCCTGAAGGCCCGCTGGCGCAATCCGGACACGGGCAAGCCCGAGCTGCTGCACACCCTGAACGGCTCGGGGCTCGCTGTCGGGCGCGCCCTGGTGGCAGTCATGGAGAACTGCCAGGAGGCGGACGGGCGGATTGCCGTCCCCGAGCCGCTACGGGCCTACATGGGCGGCGCCACTCACGTGGGCTGACCGCCCGTGCCGGTCTAGAGCGCGGCGAGGATTGCGTCGACGCTCTTCTTGGCGTCGCCGAAGAGCATGCGGGCGTTGTCCTCGAAGAACAGCGGGTTCTCGACCCCGGCGTAGCCGGTGGCCATGCTGCGCTTCATGATCACGACCGTCCTGGCCTTCCACACCTCCAGCACCGGCATGCCCGCGATGGGGCTGTCCGGGTCGGTCTGGGCGCTCGGGTTGACGATGTCGTTGGCCCCGATGACGAGGACGGCGTCGGTGCGCGGGAAGTCGGGGTTGATCTCGTCCATCTCGAGCACGATGTCGTAGGGCACCTTCGCCTCGGCCAGGAGCACGTTCATGTGCCCGGGCATGCGCCCCGCGACCGGGTGGATGGCGAAACGCACCTTGACGCCGCGCGCCCGCAGCTTCTCCGAGATCGCGGCGATGGGGTACTGGGCCTGGGCGACGGCCATGCCGTAACCGGGAACGATGACGACCTGGTCGGCATCCTTCAGGAGCTGGGCGGTGTCCTCCGCCGTGATGGGGTTGACCGCTCGTCCCTCCGCGACTCCGGCGCCGGACGCGCCCTTGGGCGTCCCGAAGCCTCCGGCGATCACGGCGAGGAACTTGCGATTCATCGCCCGGCACATGATGTAGGAGAGGATCGCACCGCTCGAGCCCACCAGGGCACCCGTAACGATCAGCAGGTCGTTCGACAACATGAAACCGGTCGCCGCGGCTGCCCACCCGGAGTAGCTGTTCAGCATCGAGATCACCACGGGCATGTCCGCGCCGCCGATGGCGATGACCATGTGGATGCCGAAGAGGAAGGCGAGCAGCGTCATGAGGAGCAGCGCCACCAGGCCGCCCCTGGGGTCCGCTTGCAGGAACTCCCACCCGAGCCAGAGGCTGACGAGCAGCAGGCCCAGGTTCACCCAGTGCCGGGCCGGGAGCAGCACGGGCTTGCTCGTGAAGATCCCCTGCAGCTTGCCGAAGGCAACGACCGAGCCGGTGAAGGTCACGGCGCCGATCAGGACGCCCAGGTAGATCTCGACCTCGTGGATCGTGCGCTCGACCCCGTGATGCTGCACGGAGGGGTCGAGATAGCTGGCGTACCCGACCAGAACGGCGGCGAGGCCGACGAAGCTGTGCAGCATCGCGACCAGCTGCGGCATCGCCGTCATCACCACACGTCGTGCGACCACGATCCCAATCACCGCCCCGATGCCCATGGTGACGGCGATCAGGGCGTAGGCGTTCACGTGGGGCAGGGCGAGCGTCGCCACGATGGCGATCGCCATGCCGACCATCCCGTAGAGGTTTCCCCGGCGCGCCGACTCCGGGTGCGAGAGGCCACCGAGGCTCAGGATGAAGAGGACGGCGGCGACGAGGTATGCGCTGCTGATCAGTCCCTGAGACATGGGTCGGTCCTCTACTTGCGGAACATCTGCAACATGCGCTGCGTGACGAGAAAGCCGCCCGCGACGTTGATCATCGAGAGCAACACCGCGAAGGCGGCAAGGACCGTGACCACGCCGGGAAAGGGTCCGGAGATCTGGAGCAAGGCGCCGAGCACGATGATCCCGCTGATTGCGTTCGTCACGCTCATGAGGGGTGTGTGCAGGGCGGGGGTGACGCTCCAGACCACCTTGTAGCCCACGAAGATGGCGAGCACGAACACGGTGAGGTGGTTCAGGAGCTCACGGGGCGCCACGGTGCCGACGGCGAGGAAGGCGAGTGCGCCCACGAGCAACGCGATGGCCGACCCGAGGCCGGCCCGCGCGGCCGGCTCCTCTTTCGCGGGCTGGGCCGGTTTCGCGGAGACCGGGGATTTCGGGGGGGCCTTCGAGAGCTTGGGGGCAGGGGGTGGCCAGGTGATCTCGCCTTCCCGGATCACGGTCGCGCCGCGGATGACCTCGTCCTCCATGTCGACCACGATCCGCCCGTCCTTCGCGGGGGTCAGGTCCGTCAGCAGGTGGCGCACGTTCGTCGAGTACAGCCGGCTCGACTGGGTCGGCAGGCGGCTCGGCAGGTCCGTGTAACCGATGATGGTGACCCCGTGGCGCACGACCACCTTTCCCGGCTCGGTGAGCGCGCAGTTGCCGCCCTGCTCGGCCGCCAGGTCGACGATCACGCTGCCGTCGGCCATGGACTGCACCATCTCCTCGGTGATCAGTTTCGGGGCAGGCTTCCCCGGGATCAGCGCGGTCGTGACGATGATGTCGACCTCGCGCGCCTGCGCGGCGAAGAGCGCCATCTCGGCCTTGATGAAGGCCTCGCTCATCACCTTCGCGTAACCACCCGCCCCGCTGCCTTCCTCCTCGAAGTCCAGCATGAGGAACTCGGCCCCCATGCTCTTCACCTGGTCCCTTACCTCCGGCCGGGTGTCGAAGGCGCGCACGACTGCACCCATGCCGTGGGCGGTGCCGATGGCGGCGAGGCCCGCCACGCCCGCGCCGATGATCAGCACCTTGGCCGGCGGAACCTTGCCCGCTGCGGTGATCTGTCCGGTGAAGAAGCGCCCGAAGTGTCCCGCGGCCTCGATGATGGCGCGGTAGCCCGCGATGTTGGCCATGGAGGAGAGGGCGTCGAGCTTCTGCGCCCGGGAGATGCGGGGCACGCTGTCCATGGCGATGACGGTCGCCTTGCGCGCCGCGAGCCGCTGCATCAGCTCGGGATTCTGGGCTGGCCACAGGAAGCTCACGAGGGTAGCGCCCTCCCGGAGCAGTTCGGCCTCGTGCACGCCGAGCGCCGGATGGGGCTCGGGCGCGCGGACCTTCAGGACGAGGTCGGCTGAGGCCCACAGGGCTTGGGCGTCGTGTGCGATCTCCGCTCCGGCTTCCCGGTAGAGGTCGTCCGGGAAGTGGGACAGCGCCCCGGCGCCTGCCTCGACGGACACCGTGAAACCGAGCTTGACGAGCTCTCGGACGGACTCGGGCGTCGCCGCCACGCGCGCCTCGTTTTCGTGGATCTCCCGCGGAATTCCGATTCTCACGTCCCGGGTCTCCTCGCTGCCTGTGGGGCGTTTCGAGCCCCTGGAGGGGGCGGCGGATTATAGCCGAAAACGTGGACCGGCCTTGCGCCCGGGGCAAGCCGGTTCGTCGAAGGGGCCAGAAACGGCGAAGCCCCGGTGTCGGCCGGGGCTTCGGGTGGGGTACTGCGGCGAGCGGGTGCCTATTCGTCGCCGCCGAAGACCCCCAGCAGGTGCAGCAGACTGCTGAAGAGGTTGTAGATGGAGACGTACAGCGTCACGGTGGCGGAGACGTAGTTCGTCTCGCCGCCGTGGATGATTGTGCTCGTTTCCCAGAGGATCAGCCCGGACATCAACAGCACGAAGATCGCCGAGACGGCGAGCGACAGCCCGCTCAGCCCGAACAGGATCGCGGCGAGGCCTGCCAGGAAGGCTACGAGGATCCCCGCCATGAGGAAACCGCCGAGGAAGCTGAAGTCCTTGCGGCTGGACAGAGCGTACGCGGACATGGCGATGAAGATGACGCCGGTGCCGGCGAGCGCCATCGCCACGACCTGACTCCCGTTCGGCAGGGCGGTCATGTAGTGGTTCAGGATGGGACCCAGGGTGAGGCCCATGAAGCCGGTCAGCGCGAAGACGAAGAGCAGCCCGAGGCTGCTGTTGCGGAACTTGTTCGTGAGGAACAGCAGCAGGAAGTAGCCGCCGAGCGTCACCAGCAGGCCGGGGTGCGGCATGCGGGTGGCCATCGCGACGCCGGCCGTCAGGGCGCTGAACAGCAGCGTCATCGCGAGAAGAAGATAGGTGTTGCGCAGGACCTTGTTGGTCTCGAGGACCGATTCCATCGGTCGGGAGTAGGCCGGGAAGGTCTGGCTCATGTCGTTCTCCGTGCTTGGGTGCGTTTGCCCACGGACATCTCAGACCTCGCTGGATGACCGGAGGTTCCGCGATGATATCGGGCGCCCTGGACCCGTCAACCCGAGGAGAGCCCGGGCGGGGCCTGGTCGCGACGATTTGCGCTATGCTTGGCGCTCCCCCTTTCCGAGGAGGGTGGGTTGGCCGAGCGGTTGAAGGCACTAGTCTTGAAAACTAGCAAGGGAGCAATCCCTTCCTGGGTTCGAATCCCAGACCCACCGCCATCACCACACGTCGCAAGGCCTTCGCTGGCGTCGTGCGACACCTCGAGCCTGCCGTCAATCGCGCCGGTAGGTCCCCATGAGATGCGCCCGTCCGATCACGTGCCCCTCCATGGCCTTCTCCAACGTCGCCTTGGTGGGCTTGCCGAGTTCCGGGAGCACCACGTCGAGGGCATAGAGCTTGTGGAAGTAGCGGTGGCGCCCGATGGGCGGACAGGGACCTCCGTAGCCCGTGCGCTTCCAGTCGTTCACGCCCTCGCGGGTGCCGGCGGGCAGACCGGCCGAAGCCACGGCCTCAGGCAGGCCGCTCGAGTCCGCCGGAAGGTTGTAGAGGACCCAGTGGACCCAGGTCATCTTCGGCGCCGCGGGGTCGGGGGCGTCCGGGTCGTCGACGATCAGGGCGAGGCTCTTCGTGCCGGCGGGCACCCCGGACCACGCCAGGGGGGGTGAGTGGTCCTTGCCGTCGCAGGTGTACAACGTGGGAATCGCACCGTCGGGTGCAAACGCGGTCGAGGTGATGGTCAGGCTCATGGCGCGATCTCCTCCGGCTGCGCCGACGGCGGGGCCCGTCGTCGCGAACGCCGCCAGGGCGCCGAGCAGCAACACCCCCATCAGCGGCAGGATGCGCTGCCGCCAGGCGCTCGTGTGACTGGACATGGGTTGATGTGTGCGCTCCGCGCCGTCCTGCCAGTATCATGCGCTGCGGTTCCGACCAAAGGAAGCCGATCGTTCATTCCCATCTCGTCAAGGTGAACTATGGACCTTTCCAGCGATTACCTGGGTTTCCGGCTCAAGCACCCCGTGATGCTGGGGGCCTCGCCGCTCGTGCAGGATTTGGACAAGGTGAAGCAGGCCCAGGACGCGGGGGCGTCGGCCATCGTCATGCACTCCCTGTTCCAGGAACAGATCGAGCACGAGCGGCGGCTCGAGGAGCGTCGTGCGGAGGTCAACGAATCCTTTGGCGAGGCCCTGAGCTACCTGCCGGCCTCGAGCGAATACCTGGTGGGTCCCGACGCCTATCTGGAGAAATTGCGCAAGGTCAAGGAGGCCGTGGACGTCCCCGTGATCGGGTCGCTGAATGGCACGACCCAGGCGGGCTGGCTCGACTACGCCCGACTCATCGAGCAGGCCGGGGCGGACGCGCTGGAATTGAACGTCTACACCGTGGGCGGTGATCCGGCCGAGGACTGTTCCACCATCGAGAAGCGATTGGTCGACATGGTGGCTGCGGTGGCCGGCAAGACGAAGCTGCCCATTGCGGTGAAGCTGTCTCCGACCTACACGGGGCTCTCCCACCTCGCGCGCCAGTTGTCCGCGGCCGGCGCCAAGGGGCTGGTGCTCTTCAACCGGTTCTACCAGCCCGACATCGACGTGGAGAACCTGGACGTCGCGTTGAAGCTCGAGTTGTCGACCTCGTCCGAATTGCTCTCGCGGCTGCGCTGGATGGCGCTCCTGTCCGGGCGCGTCGACGTCTCCCTCGGGGTGACGGGTGGGGTGCACACGCCCAACGACGCCCTCAAGGCGGTGATGGCCGGCGCGCACGGCGTGCAGGTCGTGTCGGCGGTGCTGAAGAACGGTGTGGGCGTGGTGACCCGGTTGGTCGAGGGGCTCGACCGGTGGCTCACCGAGCACGAATACGAATCCCTGGAGCAGGCGCAGGGCAGCATGAGCCTCTGGCGCAGCCCCAGGCCCGAGATGTACGAGCGCGGAAACTACATCCGCATCCTGCAGGGCTACTCGCGCTCCTGGCGCTAGGGCGGATGCAGGGGTAGCGAAGGTGGGCGCAAGGGCGGCGGAGGCCCGATGGGTCTCCGCCGGGCCCCGTAACGGCTGGGCCCGCGCTCTGGGCGCTACGGCAGGATTGGGTTTGGCTCCCCGGGACGGGCTCGAACCGCCGACCTAGTGATTAACAGTCATTCCGGTCCGCCTCAAGCCCCCTCACACCTTACCCCTTCCGATCCGCCTGAAACCCGCGCTCCGCCTTGCGTTGCGGGGTGTCTGGGCCTATGCTTCCTAACAGGCCCAAACACCCCTTAACGCCCCGAGTCTGTTACCCAACTGTTACCCAAGCCCTGAACCCGTCACTCGGCCTGTTCGGGTGACGGATCGTCACTCTAGGAAGGGGGCGTTGGGTAACAAGCCGCGCGAGGTTACCCATGAAAGCGAAGCTGACCGACCTTGCCGTTGACCGTCTGAAGCCCCCCGCCGCCGGCCGGGTCGACGTGTTCGACGCCGTGCTCCCGGGGTTCGGCGTGCGCGTGTCTGCGACCGGCCGCCGGACGTGGTTCGTCATGTACCGCCACAACGGCAAGCAGGTACGCCAGGCCCTCGGGGAGGCCCGCCGCCCGGTCGACCCCGAGGGGGTCGGGGTGTCGCTGGCCGAAGCCCGTGACGCCGCACGCAAGGCGATCGCTCTGGTCGACCGTCACGAGGATCCCCGGCGCGCGCCGGCCGAGGTTCTGCCCGAACAGGCCCGGGAGTCCTTCGCCCGCGTGGCGGAGGACTACCTGCGGCTCTACGCCATGCCCCGGCTCAAGGGGGCGCGCGCCGTCGCGGCTGTGATCCGCGGCAAGCTGATCCCTGTGTTCGGCTCGAAGCCGATCACGACGGTCGCCCGCCGCGACGTGCTCGACGTGGTGGACACCCTCGCCGCGGCGGGCAAGGGCACCATGGCGAACCGGACGCTCGCCTATACCCGCAAGCTGTTCAACTGGGCTGTCGAGCGTGGTGTGCTCGAAGCCTCCCCGCTCGCCGGGGTTGGGCTCCCCAGCAAGGAGCAAAGCCGCGACCGTGTGCTCGACGACCGGGAGCTCGCCGGCGTGTGGGAGGCCGCGGGCCGGCTCCCCTACCCCTGGGGATCGTTCGTGCGGCTCGCCGCGATCACCGGGCAACGGCCGGCCGAGATCGCGGGCATGCGCCGGGGGGATCTCGACGGCTCCCTGTGGTCGATCCCCGATCCCAAGAACGCAACCCCCCACCTGATCACTCTGCCCCCGGCTGCCCTCGCCGTGCTGGCGGAGTGCCCCGAGCTGGAGGGGCCGTTCGTGCTCTCGACGACCGGGGGCGGCAAGGCGATCCGGCCGGGCTCGAACCTGAAGGCGGAGCGCGACCCGCGCCGGACTCCTCGCAAGGGGGAGAAGCCCGAGCCGTGGGCGCCCGGGCGGCTCGACAAGGCCCTCGCCGAGCTCCATGCAGAGGACCCCCAGCGCTGGCCCCTGCCGGCCCCCTGGCGGCTCTACGACCTGCGTAGAACGGCCGCGTCGGGCATGGCGCGGCTCGGGGTCGCCCCCCATGTGATCGAGCGCGTGCTGAACCACCGGAGCGGCCAGATCAAGGGCGTCGCCCGGGTCTACAACCGGTTCGACTACCGCGAGGAGGTCGCCCACGCGCTGCGGCTGTGGGCACACCATGTCGAGGGGCTCGCCCTCGCGCCGGCTCCCGGGTCGACCGTGGTCGCCCTGCGGAGATCCTGATCGTGCCCCGCGTATGGTTCGAGGCCGAGCTCGCCCGGCGCGCGCTTCGGGAGCTCCGGGCCCAAGGCGTGTCGCCGCGGGTCGCCGCCTGCTTTGGCTTGTGCTTCGAGCCCGAGCTCTGGAGCGCACACGCGGAGTGGCTTGTGCCGCTGGCCGAGTACGAGGACCTCACCGATCGTCAGCGGGCCCTCTGCATGCTGGCCGGCGCGGCCCTGGCAGTCGCCCGCGAGGCCCAGCGACGTGCCGGGCCGCTCCAGGACCCGCGCGAGCGCGCCATGCGCGAGGAGCTCGGGCGACTCAATGAGGAGGTGTTCGGCGCCGCGGATCGGGAGCGCGAGCGGCAAGGCGAGCTCGGCCGACGGCACGGGTACGCGGACGCCCGGGAGCTTGCCCGCCGGCTCTACCTCACCCACCTGGCGGGCGACGTGCCGCACCTGCCCGCGCCGGACTTCGCGCGCTTGCTGGAGCCGTTCATGCGCGCCGCCCCCGAGCGCTTCGGGCTCCGGCGCGACCTGCTGCTGCGACCGAAACTTCCGCCGCTCGCGACCGTCGCCGACTGGCTCCGGCCGATCGAGCCGCCGGCCCTGCGCCGGGGCCGCGGACGCCCGAGAAAATAGGGACAACCGGTTTTCCCTATTTAATTCAAGCGCTTACATGTAGACACCCCTAAAAAGGGCTGCTAAACCTGCTCTCAGGCTCCACAACCCGAGAGTAGCGACCATGAAGAAGTTGATCAGCGCCAGGGCGATCAGGGAAAAGTTCGTCTCGATCGGCCGCAAGGACGGCGCGCCGAAAGCCCCCTCCGACATGTGGCTCCGCCGCCAGATCGACCGCGGCAACCTGCCCCCGCACGACGCCCTGATCAGCGGGATCCGCTACTGGCGCGAGGAGTCGGTCGACGCCGCGATCGAGCGCTTGATCGCGAACCCCAGCCGCACGAAAACGAACCGGCCGCCGGCCCGCAAGCCGCAAGGCGGCGTGTCGTGAGGGCCGCAATGGGCCGGCCGGGCGGGGGGCGCCCGGCCGGGAACAGCGAGGGGGGGGGAACGCGACCCGAGCGGGCCGCTGGTCAAAAAATAACCAATTCGGCGACTGTCCGCAACGGACACTTGTTCGCG